>JAITWU010000124.1 GCA_031285115.1 Azonexus sp.
CCACCGCGCAATTCGCCAACCGCGGGCTGCACATCTTTTTCAAGGAGCGCGCGCCCGGCGACAAGATTTACCTCTCGGGCGAGGAAGTGTTCGCCGCCGGCACCAAGGCATCCGGGCGCCATCAACTCATCGACGTGCGGCACGAGGCGCGCTGGCACGACGACCCGCACGGCCAGTCGATGGCGTCGATGCAGCTTCAGTTACGGTTCGCCGACGGCAGCGAGCGGCCCGTGTCGGTGCGCGTGCTGCCGACGAAATACTTCCTCAAGGGCGGGCTCTACGGCGGGCTCGACGGCTGGTTCCACGGCGACGATCGCGGCAAGCTGTACTTCGAGCACGATGTATGGGACTTGAACGACCCCGCGACGCGGCGGCGTGTGCGCACGCTGGCCGATCAGGTGATCGAGGTGCGCGACGGCGACGACCTGGGCTACGGAATCATCGAGTACGGCGTGGGCAAGGGCTACGCGATGTACGAGTCCGTTCAGGCCCACCCGCCGATCTGATCAACCGGCGGCGCTGATCAGCGGGCGGCGGCGCCGCGCCCGCCATCCTTCCCCTCTGCTTTACCGCCATCGATCCGGCCCAGCCATTGCTCCCCGGTGATCGTTTCGAGCCGCGAACGCGCCTCGCTGAAGTACTTCAAGCCGCCCCAGAGCGAAACGTCCCCGACGATGTAGACGCGATGCTGGGCGCGCGTCAGCGCGACGTTGAGCAGATTCGGCTTTGACGCGGCCCACTCAGCCGACCCCTTGCCATCCGGGTCGGCGCCCAGCACGAAGATCCCGATGCTCTCCTCCTTGCCCTGGAACGTGTGCACCGTGCCGATGCGGTCGCGGCACCACTGGTGCCATGTTTTGGGCTGCTGCGCGGCATCGGGCCAGACGATGTTTTTCAAGCGCCGGGCCAAGGCGTTCTTGACCGCCTTGAATGGAGAGATCACATAGAGCGGCGGCAATTCCCCGGACTGGGCGTGGAATTTGGCATGGAGCCGGAGGATCAGCTTTTCGACGATCTCGAGCTGCGCCGGGACGACCTGTTTCTCCGAGGTCTTGCCCCGCACGTCCACCCACGCGCTGACGCCGAGTTGGAGCTTGTCTTCAGGCGGCGCGCGCGATGTCAGGCCGAAGACCATCTTGTCCTGATAGGCAATCCGGTTCGCGATCGAGAACATGGGCTCCGCGCAACGCCGGTGCACGCGCAGGGGGCTCCCGATCCACAACCGTTTCGAGCCCGCCACCGGCACATAGGTGCCAAATGGGTTGGCTTCGTCGGCAAGGCGTTGCACCGACACCTGGTGCGGCGAATACCGGCCATCGGCGGTCTGCGGAGACAACTCCGCCAAGGCGTTGATCAGCCGGGCCGGGACGGTAAAAACCGGCTCGATCTGCAAGGGGTCGCCGACCACCATCGCCCGGCGGGCACGCCAGAGCGCGCCAACCGCCGCCTGCGGCACGGCCTGCCCCGCCTCGTCGATGAACAGCCAACCGATCGAACCCGGCCCCATGCCGCGGAACTGGCGCGCGAACGATGCGAACGTCGTCGAAACCACCGGCACCACCATGAACAGGCTTTGCCAGATCAGCTTGGCATCGGCGGGGTTGTCCAGCCGGGCGCCGGACAACAGCCTGCTGACCGCAAACAGGTTGCCGCTGAAACCGTTTTGCATCGCCTGCGCGAGCCAAGCCTCGTGCAGCGCGAGCGCGGCCACGAAAACCCGCGTGCGCAATGCCGCCAACCCAGCGTCTTGCCAATAGCCGTTTTTCTGGATGTCGTCGGTTTCGATCTGGCTCGAATGCCCAGGCAAAGTCAGACCCGGGAAGCGTTTGCGGTCATCCTCCAGCTTCTTCTGTTCTTCGCGCCATGTCGTGCGGGCTTCGTTCAGCGGCGTGTTCGCAAGATCGAGCTGCACCTGCGCTTCGCGCAGCACCTTGGCGGCGGTCTCGTCCTTCACGCGGCATTGCGCCACCCGTTTGCGCGCCTCGATCTGCTCGCGGGCGTTGTGGGCGAGGTCGGCTGCATGCTGGCGCGCGCGTTGCAGGCGCAGCCCCCGCTCCAGCAAACCCGGCTTCGCGAGACTGAGCAAACGCTCTTCTTCCCGCAGCGCGGCGAGCGCCCTGTTGGCGCTTTCGAGCGCGTCCGCGCACGCGCCGCGCTTGGCTGACGCATCGTCGAGGGTGCGCTTCCGAGTGGCCACCGCCTCGGCGGCGGGCCGAACGAACTGCTGCTCCGACACGCCGGCCCATTGGGCATGGTGCTCGGCATACCGCAGGCGCTCGCCGATCGCGGACCGCAGCGCCTCGTCGGCGGTGACAAACTTTTCTTTCGCCGCCTCAAACGACGGCCCGATGTACTGCTCGCGCCAATCCCGAATACTGCACGGATCGCCAGCGCCGCCGCGCCCCTCCTTTGGACGATGATCAAAGTAAAACCGGTCCACAAAACGCCGGCCATTTGCTTTTTTGCCCAATGCACAGGAAATCAGACCCCACGGCACTTCGAGAGGGTCCAATGTTTTTATTTTCATTTCACCGCTCTGCGCCGCGACTTTGTGCGCCACTGGCTGCAAATATTTCACGCTATCGCGCCAAATTTGACCCAACCGCTTTCGCTTTAGCAAATCAGTTGAAATATTCTCAACCGCGGCATTATTTGAAGACGCGACCACCATTTCGAATCCCGTCAACGCCGGCGACAACTCGCGCACCGTCGCCGACTCGCCGCCGAAGTGAATCTGCCTGCTCGCCGTCGCCAATCCATCGGATGCATGGGCGAGTTGAGCCAGTTTGCGCGCCCGGCGGGTCACGTTCTCGCAAATCATCTCGCGCAGCAGCGTCGTCTTGCCCGTTCCAGGCGGGCCATTGACCGAAAACAAGCCTTCGGACTCCAGGCGCTCAAAAGCCGTGTTGATGGCGAATTGCTGCATCAGGCTCATTTTTTGCGACGGTTCGTCCGGCCAATGCCCGGAGTTGGTCTTCGCCGGGTGCAGCGCCCGAACGATCGCGTCGCGGCCAGCGTCGCCATAGAGATCGGTGCGCCGGCTGGCATCTCCGGCGGCGAGGTAAGCCTGCAAGGTCGCGGGGACGGCGCTGGCGCTGGCACCAGTACCTGTGCCGGTGCCGGTGCGGATGGACTCCATGCACCGCTCGATGTCTTCGATGAAAAAGCTGTTCAGGATCTCCACCGTGGGCTTGTCCGCGGCGGCTTCGGCTTCCTCGTCGTCATCGGTTTCCTCGCCGGCCTGGTCCTTCGCCTGCTCTTGCGCCTGCGCCTGCGCTGTGTCGGGCCGCTTGGCGTTGTTCTTCTTTTTCCGGGTCTCGACTTGGAGCAGCGCGGCGTAGGACGCTGGCGGCAGCGTGCAGCCGCACCAGTCCTTGAGCAATTGATGCAAGGCCGTGATTTCTTCACCGGTCAGCGGCATCGGCGACGCCGCGCCCTGCTCGCCCGGGCGCCCCTTCAGACGCGCGGCGTTGTAATTGAACAGGCGGTCGGCAATGTCCTTCTGTGCGCCTTTGAACGCATCGAGCGTCAGCGCCGCCAGCCCCTTGCGCTTCGCCGTGCCGATCGCCCACGGCACGGTGGAGACCGAAAGCCGTCCGAATTCAGGCTCGCCATGCGCGTTGAGGCTGATCTTCGCGATGCATGACTGCCCGTCGAGCGCCGTGCGTTCGGCGTCTTCCATCGGGTTGGCCACACCTTTTGCCGAAAGTTGATTGGCGAAATCCTCGATGGCCTGCATATCGAAAACGCCCAGGTACAACTGAAAGCCGGTCAGTTCATGGCCTTCAGGAACGGCAATCCGCCACGGAGATGGAGCCTGCGGGCGCAAATCATTCAATGTCAACCTCTTCAGGTCTTTCTCGTCCGCCTGATCGGACACCTGCTTCAAGTCGAACGGAATGAAGAATTCGACCTTGTGCCAGAAATCAAGAATATTCCCGAGCGATTCGGCTTGCATCATGAGCTTGTCTACCTCTGATTTTCAACTTGGCAAAGCCGCATCATAGAGAGCAGGCCATTGCGCTGATCATCCGGAGCAGGATTCCTGACTCCGCCACCCCGCGGTTTGTTTCAACTGGAAATTACTCTTACTTTTGAAAAACAAACTTGAGAAAATTTTCAATCCATTGTTCAGTCAGCCCCCTTCAATTTCCTGCGCCGCGCGACCATCGAGGCCACCCGGGCGTCGATCGAAGCGCGGTCCGCCCTGGCGTTGTTCTCGATGGAGAGGCGGCGTTCGAGGGCCAGCGCCTCGTTCATGCCAAGCGCGGCGCCTTCGTCCAGGAGGCTCTTGTAAGCCTTGAGTGTTTCTGGAACGGCAGCCGCCATCTGGCGGGCGATCTCCGCCGCTTTGGGCATCAATGACTCGGGCGCGACGACGTGGTTGACCATGCCCCAGGCGAGCGCTTCCTCGG
>JAITWU010000170.1 GCA_031285115.1 Azonexus sp.
GACGGCCCCGACGAGGTGCACTGCCGGACGGTGGCGCGTCTTGAAACGAGGAAATACGAGGGACGCCAGTACGCCGACATCAAGGCGTATTCAAAGTAAGGGCGGCGTGGCGTGGATAACCCGGACGGACGGCGGGACGCATGTTGGACTCCCGTCTGCGCCGGTGTGACCAGGGCAATCGCATGAATGGTTTTGGCATTTATTGGTTGGCGGCAGTGCTTCTCGCTTGCCGCAAAAAGCCCCTCTCCGGGGTTCGCCCTGCATGGCGAACCCGCTCCGGCGGCGAGAAAGCAGTGCTTTCTCGAAACCCCGCCGTTCGCCCCCTGGCGGAAGAGGGGGAAATGACCGGAATCGCTCTTTTAACCGCTTCACCCTCTCCCCCAACCCCTCTCCCGTCAAGGGAGAGGGGAGTATCTCCTTCCTGGCGGGCGGCTGATTATTGGCCCGGCCAATTCGACGCAACATTCCACGCAACATTCGACGCAACCCGAGACGCTCAATCATGACGATGCAACTTGCCCGCGAACGGGCGCGAAAGCTCAAGGCGGATGTCATCCGTTTTTGCGAACGCGACATGCCCGCCGATCTGCTCGACAAATCCCGCCGCCATCAGGTTTTGCACAAGGATGACTATGTGCGCTGGATGCAGCTTTTGCATGGCCAGGGCTGGGCCGTCGCCCACTGGCCGTCCGAACTCGGCGGCCTCGGCTGGTCGCCGCTGGAACGCTTCGCCTTCGAGGATCAACTGGCGCGGCTGGGCTGTCCGTGGATCATTCCCTTTGGCGTCAAATATGTCGGGCCGGTGATTTACACCTACGGCTCGGCGGCGCAGAAACAGCGTTTTCTGCCGCGCATTGCGACGACCGAGGATTTCTGGGCGCAGGGCTATTCCGAGCCGGGGGCCGGTTCCGACCTCGCCAGCCTGCGCACCGCCGCCGTCCGCGATGGCGACCATTACGTGGTCAATGGTCAAAAAGTGTGGACCACCTACGCCCAATGGGCCGACTGGATGTTTTGCCTGGTTCGCACCGACCGCGAGGCGCGGCCACAGAGCGGCATTTCCTTTCTGCTCGTTGATATGCGGAGTCCCGGCGTCACTGTCAAGCCGATTCCAACCATGGACGGCTACACCCATGTGAACGAAGTGTGGCTGGAGAATGTGCGCGTACCGCTTGAAAATCTCGTCGGCGAAGAAGGCGCGGGCTGGACTTACGCCAAATTTCTGCTGAAGAACGAAAGAACCGCCGGGGCCATCGTCGGCATGGCTTGGCACGCCCTGCATCGGTTGAAGGAACTGGCGGCAGAAGTGGGGCCGGACGGCAAGCGGCCAATCGACCAGCCTTTGCTGCGCAACCGCATCGGCGAATTTGAACTCAGTTTTCTCGCCCTCGAAGAAGCCGCTTATCAGGCGGTGGAAGCCATGATGACCGGCGCGGAAAACGGCGGCGAAGCCTCGCTCATCAAAATTCGCGGCACCGAGCTGTATCAGGAAATCGCCCAGGCCACGGTCGAAGTCCTTGGCCCGGCGGGCATTGCCTGGGATGTCGAAGCCTTGCACAGCGGCGGTCTGCCGCCGCTCGGCCCAAGTGATGCGGGCGGCATTCTCAAAGACCATTTCTACAACCGGGCGGCCACCATTTTCGGCGGCGCTTCGGAAATCCAACGCAACATCATCGCCAAGGGAGTTCTCGGGCTATGAGCACAGATCCGGAAATGATCGCTCTGTTGAGCGACAGCGCCCGGCGTTACGCCGCCGACCGCTACAACTTTCTGCAACGCCACGCCGTGTTGCAGGAAGGGCGCGGCTACAGCGAAAAAGCCTGGCAGGACTACGCCGAACTGGGCTGGCTGGCGCTGCGTCTGCCGGAAAGCGAGGGCGGGCTGGAGGCTGACGGCGCGGCCATCGGCGCGGTGATGGAAGTGGTCGGCAGCCATTTGCTCATGGAGCCGGTTCTCGCCAGCGCCATCGTCTGCGCCGGGCTGCTCGTCCGGCTGGCGAGCGCCGAACAACAAGCGCGGCTGCTGCCTGCGCTGGCCGATGGCTCGCTGAAACTGGCTTTTGCCGCCGAGGCGCTGACGCTCCGCGACAACCGGCTGAACGGCGTGGCCGCGAGCGTACTCCACGGCGACATCGCCGATCAATTGATCGTCGTCGCCCGCGACGGGCAGGGCGCGCAGGACGCAGAGACGCTCTATCTGGTCGACGCCGGTTCGCCGGGCGTCGCGCGTCAGTCTTACCGTCTGGTCGATGGCCGTGGCGCGGCAATGCTGCGCTTTACCGAAGCGGCGGCGGAACGCCTCGGCGCGGGCGATGTCTGCGCCAAAACGGCGGTTGAAGCCGTCTGCGACGAGGCCGCTGTCGCCCTGTGCGCGGAAAACCTCGGCATCGTCAAAGCCTTGCTGGAGCGAACCTGCGAATACCTGAAAGTGCGCCAGCAGTTCGGTAAACCCATTGGCGTCAATCAAGCCCTGCAACACCGGGCGGCCGACATGTACCTGATCCGCGAGGAAACCGCGGCGCTCACCAAAGCGGCGCAACGCGCGCTCGAATTGCCCGCGCCGGAGCGGGCGCGCATCGTCAGCGGGGCCAAGGCGTATATCGCCCATGCGGCGCGGCGCGTCGCCAACGAGGCAATCCAGATGCACGGCGGCGTCGGCGTTACCGAGGAACTGGATGTCAGCCACTACTTCCGGCGTTTGATGGTCAATGCCGAACTTTTCGGCAGCCGCGACCGGCACTTTGCCCGTTTCGTCGAGCGCAGCCTGTAAGCTCGCCTTGTCGCTGTCTGAAAAGGAGCCAGAAAAGTGAACGCCCCCGATGCCCCGGTGCTGTTGCAGCGCCACGGCGCAATTGCCGAAATCCAGCTCAACCGCCCGCCAGCCATGAATGCCGCCAACCGGGAACTGGCTGAAGCCTTTCTCGTCGCCTGCAAGGCCATTGCCGCCGACCAGAGCGTCCGCGCCGTGCTGCTGCGCGGCGCAGGCAAGGCGTTTATGAGCGGCGGCGACCTCGCCGGATTTCACGCCGACCCCGATCACGGCGAACAAATCGCCAACAGCCTGATCGAGCCGCTCAACGCCGCCGTCGCCATTCTTGCTGATCTGCCCGCGCCGGTCGTCGCCAGCCTGCACGGCGCGGTCGCTGGGGCGGGCGTCAGTCTGGCGCTGGCCTGCGACCTCGCCATTGCCGCCGACAATGTGAAATTCAACCTGGCCTATGCGCGGATCGGGGCGAGTCCCGATGTCTCCGCCTCGTGGACGCTGCCGCGCGTCGTCGGGCTGAGGAAAGCGATGGAAATTGCCCTGCTGGCGGACAATTTCGACGCGGCGGAAGCCCTGCGTCTGGGCATCGTCAACCGCGTCGTCCCCGCCGCCGATCTGGCTACGGAAACGGATGCCCTGATGCAACGTTTGGCGAACGGCCCGACGCTTTCCTACGGCGCGATCAAAAAACTGTTGCGCGCTTCCTCGGAACGCGGCTTGCGCGAACAGATGGAAGCCGAACGCCTCGCCTTTGTCGGCTGCGCGAACACCGCTGATTTCCGCGAAGGCGTCGCCGCCTTTTACGAAAAACGCCCGGCCCGTTTCAGCGGCGCGTAATCCCCGATACCGCCAACGCCGCCGATGCGCACGACGCAATTTACCGGACACGACGGCCTGCCGCTGGTTGCCGACATCCTCGGCGACCCCGCGCGGCCGCCCGTGATTCTCCTGCACGGCGGCGGCCAGACGCGCTTTGCCTGGGGCGATACGGCGCGGGGCCTGGTCGATAGCGGCTTTTACGTTGTTTCCCTCGATCTGCGCGGGCATGGCGACAGCGGCTGGGCCGATGATGGCGCTTACGGCATCGAAAACTATGTCAGTGACTTGAAAGCCATTTGCGCCACCTTGCCGCAAGCGCCCGCGCTCATCGGCGCTTCGCTGGGCGGCATCACCTCGCTGCTGGCGGTGGGCGAAAGCGCGACGCCCGTCGCCACGGCGCTGGTGCTGGTCGATGTCGCGCCCCGCATCAACCAGGCCGGGTCAGACAACATCAAGCGTTTCATGCGCAGCGCCCCCAACGGCTTTGCTTCACTGGAAGAAGCCGCCGACGCAATCGCCCAATACCTGCCGCACCGCCCCCGCCCGAACGATCTTTCCGGCTTGCGCAAAAATCTGCGCCCCGGCCCCGATGGCCGTTTTCGCTGGCATTGGGACCCCAAGGTGCTGGAAGGCAATGTCGGCACGCTCTCTGAAGCCTATGAGCGGCTGGCGGCGGCCGCCCGCAATATCCGCATTCCGGCGCTGCTCGTGCGCGGCGGCAGAAGCGACGTGGTCACCGATGACAGCGTGCGCGATTTTCTCGATCTGATTCCGGCGGCGGAATATCAGTCCATCCCCGGCGCTCACCACATGGTGGCGGGCGACCGCAACACCGCTTTCAGCGCCGCCGTCATTGATTTCATCCAGCGCCGGGCGTCCGCCCCGGCCCGTGTTTCATCCTGACCAGCGAAAGGCGAAAAGCATGTTGCACACCATTTCCATCAGCCACGATTACGCCGCTGCACCGGCAATCATCTGGGACATCTTGCAGGATTTCGGCCACATCGAACGCTGGTGGCCGACCGACGATCCCGCCGTGCAAATCGAGCGGGTCGATGTCGTCGGCAAGGGCTTCGGCATGATCCGGCACATCTACAACAAAGGCTATCCCGACCCGGTCAGCGAGCGCCTGGAATTTCTCGACCCGGAAACGCTCACCTGGCGGCTCAACATGGTCGGCAACTCGCCGATGGAAATTACCTATTACCAGGCCACAGGTCGTCTCGAAGCCCTGCCGGGCGGCCACTGCCGCCAGCACTACCGCAGCGAGTTCCTGACCAAAACGGGCAAACCGGACGAGGCCGAAGCCTGGCTGCGCATGGCCTACGTCCTGATGTTCAAAGGCATCGCCGCCGCCGCTGCCGCCGGGCGTTAGAGCGGTTTCGTTTGACATGCTCACAGACGAATGTTGGCGCAGCCCCATCCGCTTCTCCCCTCAGGGCAATCGCCTGAATCGACATGGTCGACAGCGTTCGATACTCCCCTCTCCCTTGATGGGAGAGGGGCCGGGGGAGAGGGTGAAGCGATGAAAAGAGCGCTTCCGGTCATTCTCCCCCTCTCCCCAACCCCTCTCCCGCGAGGGGAGAGGGGCTTTTGGCGGCAGCCGGAAACGATTATTGCCATTGAGCAAATGCCAAAAGCATTTATGCGATTGCCCAGCCTCTCTCCTCTCCCGCAAGCGGGAGAGGGACGATCGGTTCGCGCTCACGGCAAGGAAGCAGGAGACGTTTGTGCTGTGCATGACCAAACAAAAACCACGCTAAAGCAATAAATGACCGCCCGGATAGCGCAGGCCGAATCGGCAAACCTCGCCCTGTGTCCGCTGATTCCGGGCCGGACGCAGGATCTTTGCCCGCCCAACTGCCGTGGCTGCGCGGCGGCGGATAACCGCCAAAGCCGCGCCAGCGATCTTTCAGCGGTCTGTCCGCGCGTGCCGCAACGCCTGAAATACACCTGTTCCGGGCAATGTCCCGGCTGCTATGCGCCACAAGAGATGACGGCGCTTTCCGGATTTTCGCCCGCGCGGGCTTAGAGTGGTTTTTGTTTAATCATGCACAGCACAAACATCTCCTGCTCCCTTACCGTGAGCGCGAACTGATCGCCCCCTTCCGCTGACTGGCCGCCGTATGCGGGCCAATCGAGGCGGTGGTTTTGATCCTCCCTGTTGCGCA
>JAITWU010000202.1 GCA_031285115.1 Azonexus sp.
AGAAGCAAAATGGCGCACAGTCCGCCAGCCAGAAAACGGGGAAGAATTGAGAACATGGGCAAAGCGGGCGGCAAAAGCCAGCATCATACCTTGCCCGCCATCCGCCGCCTTGCGCTGACCCGCCTACACAGGGCCAGAGCATCAAAATTCTTTAACGCTCAATGAGTTACAGAACCGGCGATCAAGAACTTGTCCGTAAATTGGTTATCGGCCCCCCCTTGACCCCTCCACCACGCTGCGCGTGGTCCCCCTCCCCATTGGCTGCGCCAATAGGGAGGATCGAAACCCCCGGTGGCTCCAAGTTCCTCCCCGTTGCGAAGCACTGGGGAGGGGGACCATGCGCAGCATGGTGGAGGGGTAAGCGAGCGCGAAGTCATGGTTGGCTTATTTACGGGCAAGTTCTCAGCACTGCTTTGAAATGACAGGGAATTTGATGCTCTGGCCCTGCTGGTAGGCGGGCGAGGCACGCCAGTTTTCAGCGGCGGGCTGGTCGGGAAAGCGGATGACACAGGCGCTCACGCATTTTTCCCTTTTTGCCACAGCACGTCGCCCCGGTTGGCGACGCGGTTGAGGTCGCGGCCAAGGACGAAGAGCAGGTCGGAGAGGCGGTTCACGTAGCGGCGGGCCGGTTCGGAGAGCGGCTCGGCATGGTGCAGGCGGACGATGGCGCGTTCGGCGCGGCGGCAGACGGTACGGGCAAGATGGGCGAGCGCCGCCTGCCGCGAGCCGCCGGGCAGGATGAATTCCTTGAGCATGGGCAGCCCGGCGTTGAACTGTTCGACCAGTTCCTCAAGGCGCGCCACCTGATTGTCCTTGATGACGGCGACGCCGGGCAGGCAAAGTTCGCCGCCGAGATCAAAGAGATCGTGCTGGATGTCGGAGAGGGCGGCGCGCACGGCTTCCGGCAGGTCTTCGGCGAGCAGCACGCCGAGGAGCGAGTTGAGTTCATCGACTTCGCCGATGGCGTCGATGCGCAGGCTGTCCTTGGCGGTGCGGCTGCCGTCGCCGAGTCCGGTCGTGCCGCCGTCGCCGGTGCGGGTGATGATTTTGGAGAGGCGATTGCCTTTGCGTTCAGTCATGGTTTTTCCTCCGGGTAACGGCAAATTATACTTTCGGCTCATTTTCCCCGGCCTCTTTTCCCAACGCCTTCCCATGCCCAAATTTGCCGCCAATCTGAGTTTTTTGTTTACCGAAGCGCCATTTGCCGAGCGTTTTGCCCGCGCCGCCGCCGCTGGTTTCAAGGGCGTTGAATTTCTTTTTCCCTACGACTGGCCGCTGGCTGACATCGCGGCATGGCGGCAGGCGGCGGGCGTCGAAACGGCGCTGTTCAACCTGCCGTGCGGCGATTGGGCGGCGGGCGAGCGGGGCTTGGCCTGTCTGCCCCAGCGGCGCGATGAATTTGCCGCAAGCGTTGAACGCGCCCGCGAATACGCCCGCGCCTTGGGCTGCCAGCGCCTGCATTGCATGGCTGGCCTGCGTCCGGCGGGCATTGCCGAGGCCGAACTGGAAGCCGCCTATATCGCCAACCTGCGCCATGCCGCCGACCGGCTGGCGACGATCGGCGCGACCGTGACCATCGAGCCGATCAACAGCCGCCTCGACATGCCCGGCTACTGGCTCGATGACATCGACCGCGCGGCGCGTCTGCTCGATGCCATTGGCCGCGACAATGTCGGCCTGCAACTCGATCTCTACCACGCGCAGATCATCCGGGGCGATCTGGCGCGCACGCTGGAAACCCATTTTGCCCGCATCACCCATATCCAGATTGCCGACAATCCGGGGCGGCACGAACCGGGGACGGGCGAAATCCACTACCCCTATCTCTTTGAATTGCTCGATCGACTGGGTTTTTCCGGTTGGGTTGGCTGCGAATACAAGCCGTTGGCGGCAACCGAAGCGGGATTGGCTTGGGCGGCGCGGTGGCTCAGGGTTAACGCTGTCGTCGAGGCAGCGCCGGACGGGGAGCGCCCGGCCAATGACATGCGAATATGACAAAATTATTTTTCGTCATCTTGTTCTGGATCAATAAAAAATTGCTGTTCTTCCGGCAAGCGGAGCGCCTCGTCTTCGTGATAATCTCCTTGAAAAAGGAGAGGAAATGGCGCTGAAAATCGACGCGTGTGCCGCACAACATCAGGGAGATCGCAAGGAACAACAGGATCGGGTGGCGATCCTGCCGCATACTCGCCGCCGTGGCGTCGCGCTGGCTGTCGTCGCCGATGGCATGGGCGGACATACCGGCGGCTCGCTGGCCGCCGAGCAGGTCATTCACACGGCCAAGAACAATCTGCAAAATTTCGCGCCGGACGAAGAAAGCCCCTCCCACCTTCTGGAAAACAGCATGAGCGAGGCGCACACCATGATCAAGGCGTCGCGCTTCATGAACGAGATGGACCCGCACAGCACTGCCGTGATGCTCCTCTTGCAGCCGGGCAAAGTGACCTGGGGCCACTGCGGCGACAGCCGTCTCTATCATTTTCGCGGCGACCGGCTGCTGCACCGCACCGTCGACCACTCCTACGTCGAGCACCTGATCGCCCTGGGCCGGATCACGCCGGAAGAAGCGCACACCCATCCCCATCGCAACGTGCTGCTGACCTCGCTGGGCGGGCAGGAGAATCCGCTGTTCAATATCGCCGATGCCGACGAACTGCTTGCTGGCGACGCCTTTCTGCTCTGCTCCGACGGCCTGTGGGGCTATTTCGACGACGCCGAACTGGCGGCGCTGATCGCCAGCAACCCGGCTCGCCGGGCCTGCGAACTCCTGATCGAAGCCGCTCGCCAGCGGGCCGATGGCGGCGGCGACAATCTCTCGCTCGCCATCGTCAAACTGATCGAGGTCGAAGCGCCAGTCAAGCCAGTCCGGACGGGTTCAGCCGGGCGCTCGCGCGGCGGCTTGCGGTAAAACGCCCTCGCGGTAAAAAGCGGCGCTTTTACTTCCGCCCCAGACCGCCCAACAGCGCCGCCACTACCTTGCGCGGCTTGTGCGGCGAGACTTTGGCCGGAGCCTGCGGGGAATCGGGAATATCGCCACGGGTCGCGTTTTCTTCGTAGGGTTTGCTGAAATCGAAGCCGTCGGCGGCGATCATCAAGTTGCGCCGGGGCGGGCGGTCGGGACGCTCATGGCGGCGGCTGCGCTCCGGTTTTTCCGCGAGCGGGGCTTTGGCCGGGGTGCTGCGTTTCTTTTTATTACCCGGCGGATATTCATAATCCGGCTCCGGCGGAAAACCGGCGATTTCGATTTGCTCGATCGGGCGCTTGATCAATTTTTCGATCTCGATCAGATAGCCGACTTCGTGGGCGCTGACGAGTGAAAT
>JAITWU010000217.1 GCA_031285115.1 Azonexus sp.
AGGCATTTATGGTTTGCTCGGCCCCAATGGCGCGGGCAAAACGACGCTGATTTCGCTGTTGTCCGGTTTATTGAAAACTGCGGTTGGCAATATCACGCTCGACGGTCAAACGCTGGCCGCCGTGCGCGCCGCCGACCAGCGCGCCATTGCCCTGGTGCCGCAGGATTACGCTTTTTATCCGATGCTGACCGTAAGCGAAAATCTGCATTTCTTCGCCGGTGCGCTCGGCTTGACCGGCAACCAACGCGCCGCACAAATCGAAGCCGCCATCGCCTTTGCCCGTCTCGAACAAGTGACCGGCAAACCCGCCGCGACACTCTCCGGCGGCCTACGCCGCCGCCTCAATCTCGCCATCGGATTACTCGGCAAACCGCGCCTCTTGCTGCTCGACGAACCCACCGTCGGCGTCGATCCGCAATCGCGCCAGTTCCTGCTCGACGCCATCGCCGCCTTGCCCGCTGCTGGCACAACGGTGATCTACACCAGTCATTACATGAGCGAAATCGAAGCCATCTGCCAGCGCCTCGCCATCATCGACCAGGGCCGCGTGCTGGTCGAAGGAACCCTCGCCGACATTTTGCGCAGCGCCGAACCGCAACTTGAATTACAACTGACGCAACCGCTGCCGCATGAACTGGCCGAACGCTTCGCCGCTGTCATTCTCGGCGAACGGCGCTACCGCCTGCCACTCGATTCGCCGACGACGCTGCCCCGCCTGCTCGACCAACTGACCGCCGCCGGTTGCGCCGTGGAAAGCCTCAACTTTGGCCAACACAATCTGGAACAGGTGTTCATGCGGCTCACCCATCGTTCTTTGCGGGATTAAGCAATGCCGCGCCTCCTCGCCCTCTGGCTCAAGGAAACCATCGCCCTGTCGCGCGACCGGCATGGTTTGCTGGCCTTGTTCATCATGCCGGTCATTTTCATTCTCATCATGACGCTGGCGCTACGCGACGCTTTTTCGCCCGGCGTCAGCATTGATGTCGCTTACAGCATCGTCGATCTCGACCACAGCCGCCATTCGGCGTCGCTGATTGAACGTCTCGATAAAATATCCACTTTCAAGCGAGCGGCGGCTGGCAATGATGCGGAGGCGGCGCGCGCCGGGATTTTGCAGGGGCGTCAGGGGCTGGCGCTGATTGTGCCTGCCGGTTTCGGCAAGCGTTTATTGACATCGAGCGGCGGCGAGCAGCCGGATCAGCAATTGTTGCTGCTCGTCGAGCCGACGCTCAATCCGGCGCTGCAACAGGCGTTTCGCAATCAGGTGATGGCGGCGCTCGGGGCGCTGCGCGCCGACGCCTTGATGCGCCGCGCCGGTTCCCTGCTCGGTCTGCCGCCAGCCAATGCCAGCGGCGGCGAAGGCGCGTGGCCGGACGACATCCGCAGCGAGGCGGTGCGCGGCGACCGTTCGGCAGAACTGCCGTCTTCGGTGCAGCAGAACGTTCCGGCCTGGCTCATTTTCGCCATGTTTTTCGTCGTCATTCCGCTTTCATCCATTTTCGTCACCGAACGCCAGCACGGGACGCTGCAACGCCTGCGCGCCATCGGCCTGCCGTTTCATCTGGTGCTGACGGGCAAATTGCTGCCTTTTTTCGTCGTCAATCAGATTCAGGCGCTGGCGATGTTGCTGGTCGGCATCTATATCGTGCCGCTGTTCGGCGCCGAAGCCCTGCATCTACCAAGCGGCTGGCCGCAACTGGCGGGACTGGCGCTGGTTTCGCTCTGCGTCAGCCTGGCCGCCGTCAGCCTCGCCTTGTTGATCGCCACGCTGGCGCGAACGGCGGAGCAGGCGACGATTGTCGGCGGCGTCGGCAATATTTTGATGGGCGCAATCGGCGGCATCATGGTGCCGCGCTTTGTCATGCCTGCCGGGATGCAGACTTTGACCGACTGGTCGCCGATGGCCTGGGGGCTGGAAGGTTTTCACACGGTCATGCTGCGCCACGGCGGCATCAGCGATTTGTCACCCAGCCTCGTCCGGCTGCTGGCTTTTGCCGTCATCGCGCTGGTCGCCGCCGTCTGGCTCAATCACCGCGAACAACTTGTCCGCTCATGAATCAAGACCTTTGCCTCGCTCTCAAAAAGCTGATTATCGAATCCTGCGACAAGGATTGTTCGCCTGCCGACATCGCCGATGACGAAATCCTGTTCGGCTCAGAGGCGCGCTTGCAGCTCGATTCGCTCGATGCCCTGCAAATTTCGATGGCGCTCAAAAAACAATACGGCCTGCGTCTCACCGACAGCAAGGAAACCCGGCGCATTCTCGCCAATGTCGCGAGTCTCGCCGATTATCTGGCAAGCTGGCTGGCCAGCCGCCCGTGACTGCCCCATGAACCGCCCGGTGTACATCGCCGAATGCGGTCTCGTCTGCGCCCGCGGCGATTCCCCGGCGGCTGCCGCAGCGGCGCTGCTCGCCGGGGAATCGGCCTCTTCCTCACGCGCCTTGGGTTGCCGCCGTTTTCCCTGGTTCGCGCTGCCGCTGATCGAAACGGACTGGCTAACGCGCGCCGAACACGCCGTGCGGCAGCTTGGCGCGGCGCTTGCCCCGCTTGATTCGGCGACGCCGCTGTTCGTCGCTTCTTCCTCCTTCGATCTCGGCTCCCTCGAAACCCGCTCGCCTTGTGAGCTGCACGTCGCCAACGCCGCCTTCAGCCGCCAATTGGCCGCCTGGCTGGGACTCGACGGCCTGCGCGCCAGTTTTTCCAACGCCTGCATTTCCGGCTTCTCGGCCATCGAAGCCGCGCACAGCCTGATTGCCGCCGGACAAATCGACGAGGCCATCGTGCTCGGCCTCGAACTCGCCAACGTCAGCACACTGGCGGGCTTTGCCGCGCTTGAACTGCTCTCGCCTGATCTTTGCCGCCCCTTCGACCGCAAGCGCAATGGCCTCGTCCTCGGCGAAGCGGTCGCCGCCGCGCGCCTCTGCGCCGCCCCGACGCCCTGGCGCATTGCGGCGATCCGCACCGGTCTCGACGCTTTTTCGCTGACCGGCCCCGATCCATCCGGCGAGCCGATTGCCGCGCTGCTCG
>JAITWU010000296.1 GCA_031285115.1 Azonexus sp.
CCTGGATTTTCTCGAAGGAATAGACCGAGGTATGGGTGTCGAGCTTGCCGGAGACGATGATGAACTTGCCATCCGGCGTGACATCGACGCCGTGCGGCGACTTCGGTTCGGGAATCAGGAAGACGACGCCTTCTTTGGCCGCGACTTCGAGCGGCAGCACCTTGTGACCATTGACCACTTTGGCCTTGCCAGCGGCGACCAGATCGACGGCTTTCTTCCAGTTGATGACGTGCAGGTAGTCGGTGTCCTTGGCCGAGCAGCCCGCTTCATACGGCGGCACGCCTTTTTCGATGCCGCCGACGTAGCGTTCGGAGCAGAAGGAGTTGGTGAATGACCAGCCTTCCGACGGGCCTTTGCCAGCGTCCGAGAGATCCTGCCAGTAGGGCGGCAGTTCGACCGAGAAAGACTGCGCCGGATCGAGGCGGCCTTCCTTGCGGTTGAACTTCCAGTAGGTGACGCCGCCACGGTACTTGTCGTTCATGTCCTCGAGCGGATAGAACTTCCTGTTTTCCAGCGGGGCCGGATACTGCGCCGCTTCGATCACATATTCGGTATTGGTGGTGACGAAAGCGCCGCCGTGTTCGGACTTGTAGACCGGGTTGACGACGATCTGCTTGGTCTCGAAGTCGATCAGGTCGATCACGGCCAGACGCGGATTGGCCTTGTCGTTGATGAACAGGAACTGGCCGTCATACTGGCCGTTGGTCTCCGAAATAGCCGGGTGGTGCGTGTCGCCCCAGGTGATTTCCTTGCCGTCGATCATGCCCTGCTTCAAGACGGCCTTGGAGTTTTCGTCATAGCCATAACCCTGCCACGGCTCCGGCGTGAAGACGCCGATGTACTTGAGGATGCGCATCGACGGAATGCCATAGACGATGATCTGGCCCGACTGGCCGCCGGAGCTGAAGACCACGAACTCGTCGCGTTTGCCCGTCGGCACATAGGTTTTTGCGGCGGCCAGCACATCCTGCTGGCTCAGGCCACGGCGTTTCAGCACGTCTTGCAGGGACTCCGCCGACCAGGCGACGCTGGCGGCGCCCAGTCCGACGCCAGCGGCGACGAGCAGCGCGATGGGTTTGACTGCGAATTGACTCATTTGACTTCTCCCGAAAAAAACAAGAACTTCCAAGCTCTACCCCCGATCGTCACAGGCGATACTGCCCCTGTGACAATTTGTCACACACTGTATGCCGCCCGGACTGTGAAAAAATTGATGTCTGCTAATTCCATTTGGCATTAGCGGCGGACAATGCCTCCGCCGCTCCCTGCCTTGAAAGCGCCCGTTGAACAAAAAAATTCTGATCGACCTGATCGCCATCCTGCTGATCGCCTTGGTTGTCGTGGTGGGCTACAAACTGTCGCCGCTGCTGCTGCCCAAAGCCGATGTCGTGGTCCAGCCCGATGCCGCCTGCAAGCTGCAAAACGGCCCCTGCCGCGTGGCCCTGCCGGAGGGCGGCAGCGTCGAACTGGCGCTGGGCAGCCGGCCCATTCCGCTGGTCAAACCGTTTGAAGTCCGGGTCACCGCCGAGGGCGTCAGCCTGGACAAGGTGGAAGTCGATTTCGCCGGAACCGACATGAATATGGGCTACAACCGCCCCCGCCTCGCCGCTCGCGGCAATGGCCTGTACGCGGCGGAAGTCACGCTGCCCGTCTGCATCACCGGCCACATGGAATGGCAGGCGACGGTGCTGATCGAAGCCGGGCGGCGGCGCATCGCCATTCCCTGGCGCTTTGCCACCGGGAGCGCCGCCTGATGTCTGAACGTCTGCTGCTCGCCATCGTCGTTTTGCTCGTTGCGCTGGTCACCGGGCTGGGCTTGTTCTGGCGCCCGGATTGGCCGGAGCCGCCGCTGCCGGTTGCGAGCCTTCCGGCGGGCGGCGATTTCACCCTGCACGCGGCGGCTGGCCCGGTCAATCTTGCCGATTATCGCGGCAAGGCCGTGCTGCTCTTTTTTGGCTACACCTGGTGCCCGGATATTTGCCCGACCACCCTGTCGACTGTCGCCGCCGCCTTGAATCAACTGAGCGCCGCAGAGCGGGCGCGGGTCGCGGCGATTTTCGTCTCGGTCGACCCTGAGCGCGACACCCCGGCGCGGCTCCAGGAATACACCGCCTTCTTTGATCCGGCCATTGTCGGCGTCACCGGCAGCGCCGCTGAAGTCGCCGCCGTCGCCCGCCGCTACGGCGTTTTCTATGCCGCGCAAAAAGCTGCGGCGGCAGGCGACGGCTATGTCGTCGATCACACCGCCGATACCTATCTGATCGGCCCCGATGGCCGTCTCTCCGGCACGCTGCCGCACGGCGTCGCGCCTGAGCAGATGGCCGACGGGATGCGCAAAATGTTGAACCAACCGTGAAGGAAAAATGATGAAAAAGCTGTCCCTGCTCGCTGCCGGTCTCATCTTGTCGACCGGCGTCCTCGCTGGCGCAGCCGACCAGATCACCGTCGATGACCCCTACGTCCGCCTCGCCCCGCCCAACGCCCCGGCCACCGCCGCCTTCATGGTCATCAAAAACAGCGGCAGCGGGGATGTCAAACTGATCAAGGCCGACAATCCGGCCTCCAGAGTGACCGAACTGCACACCCACATCAACGATGGCGGCGTCATGAAAATGCGTCCGGTCGCCAGCGTCGACATCAAGGCGGGCGGCGCGACGACGCTCCAGCCCGGCGGCCTGCACCTGATGATGATCGGCCTCAAAGCGCCCTTGAAAGAAGGCGATGTCGTGCCGCTGACGCTCGGTTTCGATGACGGCAGCGTGAAACAGATCGAGGCCAGGGTCGTCCGGCCCGTCCCGGTCGACCACGGCCAGATGCGCTGAGTCGGGGTTTAAGACTCGCTTAATGACCAGCGCCTAATCTCGTCTCGTGTCATCACGAGAGAGGTCGCCATGCCGGGTGTCGTCCGCGACGTTTTATCCGCCTGCCGTTCCGCGCCAGTCATTCATCATATGCTGGCCGGTTCGCCGCGTCGGCGGCAGGCCGAGGATTTTGTCCGGCAAACTTTTGCCCAGTCTTACGGGGCGAGGATTTCGGCTTTCGCCCCCAACCTGATGCAGATCGAGCGGGACGGGAGCACCGTCGCCGTTGCCGGTTGGCGTAGCGCCGGGGATGAGCGGCTTTTTCTGGAATGCTATCTCGACGTTCCGGTCAATGTCGCGGTGGCCCGGCTGGCCGGTCATCCGGTGCGCCGTTCGCGCATTGCCGAAGTCGGCAATCTCGCTTCCGCCAGGTCAGGCGGCAGTATCAACGTGATTTTGGCGCTGGCCCGTCATCTCGACCAGCTTGGTTTCGAGTGGGTGGTGTTTACCGCAACGCAGGAACTGATCGGCATTTTCAGGAAGCTCGGTCTGAGCCTGCTGGCGCTGGCGCCCGCCGATCCGGCCCGCCTGCCGGAACCGGCGGATGACTGGGGCAGTTATTACGACAATGCGCCGGTCGTCGTTGCCGGGCGGATTCGTCTGGCGCTGGAACACAGTCAAAAATATGGCTGCGTTGCTTGAAGCGCTGGCCGCCTGGCCGGATGACGAGCTGTTATTCGCTGGCCCCGGACAAAACTGGCGCGCCGCCGAAGTCCGCGCCGCAGTCGCGGCGCTCGGCGCGCGTCTGAGCGGCGCCAATGTCGTCGCCGTGCTCGCCGACAACGGCCCGGCCTGGGCCATTGCCGATCTGGCGGCGCTGACCGCCGGTTGCGCGCATCTGCCGCTGCCCGGTTTTTTCAGCGCCGGGCAGATTGAACACGCGCTCGAACAAACCGCTGCCGATACGGTGCTGACCGACCAGCCGGAGCGCATCGGCGAACTCGATCTCGGTTTTGCCGTGACCGGCCACTGGCAGAACCTGACCTGGCTGCGCCGCCCGCCCGGCGCTTTTGTTCTGCCGCCGGGGACGGCGAAAATTTCCTTTACTTCCGGCAGCACCGGCGCGCCGAAAGGCGTTTGTTTGAGCGCCGCTGGTCTTTACGCAACGGCGGCGGCGCTCGTCCAGCGGCTCGCTGGCCTGCCGTTGTCGCGCCATCTGGCCGCGCTGCCGCTCAGTCTGCTGCTGGAAAATGTCGCCGGGCTGTACGCGCCCTTGTTGCGGCAAATGCCGGTCTGCCTCTTGCCGCTGGCCCGGCTCGGCTGGCAGGGCATGAGCGGTTTTGACCCGGCGGCCTTGCAGGCGGCGGTGAGCGAGGCGCAGCCGGGCAGCCTGATTCTCGTGCCGGAACTCCTCAAAGCCTGGAGCCTTTATCTCGCCGCCAGTTTCGCCGCCAGCCAGCAGCGGCCCGCCGCCTCGCTCGGCTATGTCGCCGTCGGCGGCGCGCGCGTCGACCGGGAAACGCTCAATCAGGCCCGCGCCCTGGGCATTCCCGCCTATCAGGGCTACGGCTTGACAGAATGCGGCTCGGTCGTCGCGGTGAATATGCCGGGCGACGATGGCGACGATGTCGGGCGGCCGCTCGATCACGCCGCGATCCGCGTCGTCGATGGCGAAGTGCTGGTTTTGACCGCCGCCTTTCTCGGCTATCTCGGCGGCGCTCAAGGCGCTAAAGGCGCTGGCGAATTCGCCACCGGCGACCTCGGCCACTTGACCGCCGACGGCCATCTTTATCTTTCCGGGCGGCGCAAAAACCTGTTGATTACCTCATATGGCCGCAATATTTCGCCGGAATGGGTCGAAGCCGCCCTGCTCGCCCAACCGGCCATCATGCAGGCGGTCGTCACCGGCGAAGCTGAGGCGGCTTTGAGCGCCATCCTCGCGCCAATCTCCGGCGTCGGCGACAGCGACATCGCCGCCGCCGTCGCCGCCGCCAACGAGACCCTGCCCGATTACGCCCGCGTTGGCCGGTGGCAGCGCAGCCCGCCTTTTTCCGCCGCCAATGGTCTCGCTACGGGTAATGGCCGACCATTGCGCCAGGCCATTGCCGCCCGCTTCGCCGAAGCGCCAGGACAGCAGCATGAATGACGAGCGCATGAATCAATCTGTCCGGCAGCGCCCGATACTCTCCTCTCCCTCGATCGGCTGCCGTATGTGCGCATCGGTAGAAGCCCTGAAACCGCGCACAAATCCGGGGCGCGAAGATCCTCCCCGTTGCGCCACGCGCAATGGGGAGGGGGACCGCTCGCGTAGCGAGTGGTGGAGGGGTAAACAGCGTTTGCAAAGGCGCTACCCCTCCACCCTGCTGCGCCGGGTCCCCCTCCCCATTCCTGCGGAACGGGGAGGATCAAAACCACCCGCTCCGATTGGTGGGCATCGGGTAGCTGCCGCGAGGGGAGGGCTTTTTGCGGCAGACGGGAGCGACTGCCGCCAGCCCGTCAATGCCAACAATATTCAGGCGATTGCCTTGGCCGCCGCATTTGAGGAGCCTTAACGGATGTCATTTTACGAAACGCTGCACGCCGCCACGGCGGAGGCTCGCGCCGGGCTGCTGTCCGTGCCGCTCATTGCCGACAGTCTGCAAGGCCGCGTCAGCCGCGCGAGTTACCTCGCTTTTCTCGCTCAGGCGTATCACCACGTTCGCCACACGACGCCGCTCCTGATGAGTCTCGGCGGTCGTCTGCCGGAACGCCTCGGCTGGCTGCGCCGGGCGGTGGCGGAGTACATCGGCGAAGAAATCGGCCACGAGGAATGGATTTTGAGCGACATCGCCGCTGCCGGGGGCGACGCCGAAGCCGTGCGCCACAGCCGCCCCGATCTGCCTGCCGAGGTGATGGTCGCCTACGCTTACGACTTGATCGAGCGCCGCAACCCGGCGGCTTTTTTCGGCATGGTTTATGTGCTTGAAGGCACCAGCGTGGCGCTCGCCGTTCGCGCCGCCGACGCCATCCAGAAGGCGCTGGCGTTGCCCGACGCGGCCTTTACTTACCTGCGCTCGCACGGTGAGCTGGATATTGAACATACCCGGCATCTCGCCGATCTGGTCAACGCCATGACGCCGGAGGATCAAGCCGACGTGACTCACGCCGCCCGCGTTTTCTTCAAGCTCTACGGCGATGTTTTTCGCGGTTTACCAAGGGATGAGGGACATTCGACATGCAACTGAAAAACGCCCGCATTCTCCTCACCGGCGCGACCGGCGGCCTCGGTCGGGCGCTGGCCGAACAACTGGCGGCGGGCGGCGCGGCGCTGCTTTTGACCGGGCGCGACGCCGGTCGGCTGGCTTCGGTGGCGGCTAATGCGTCCAGTGAAATCGTCCGCTTCCCGGCCCGGCTCGATGACCCGGCGGAACTCGTGGCGCTGGCCGCCGCAGCGCGGAAATTTGGCGTAAACGCCCTCATCAACAATGCCGGAGTCGGCAGTTTCGGCCTCTTTGCCGAGCAAAGCTGGACGGAGATCGAACAGGCGTTGCGCACCAATCTGGAAATCCCGATGCGCCTGACGCACGCGCTGTTGCCCGATTTGCTCGTGCAACCGGCGGCGAGCATCGTCAATATCGGTTCGACCTTCGGCAGCCTGCCGTTTCCGGGGTTTGCCGCCTATTCGAGCGCCAAGGCCGGGCTGCGCGGTTTTTCCCAGGCCCTGCGGCGGGAACTGGCCGATTCATCGGTTACCGTCCTCCACTTTGCGCCGCGCGCCATCGCCACGCCCTTCAATTCCGCCGCCGTCGACGCCCTCAATCACCAGCTCGGCAACCACAGCGACGCGCCGGAAACCGTCGCCCGGCGCATTGTCGAAGCCTTTGAGCAGGGCGGCGGCGAATGTCATTTCGGCTTTCCCGAACGTCTCTTTGCCTGGATCAACGGCTTTCTGCCCGGCGTGATCGACCGGGCGCTGGCGGGCAAGCTGTCAACGATCATGCGGCACGCCGCCGCGCGATAATTTTTGCTGAAAGGAATGTCCATGTCTGTTGCGCGCGCTTTCTTCCTTATTTTCGCTTTCCTTGGTTTCAATCTCGCGCTCGCCGCCGGGGCGGATGAACTGATCCGCCCGATTCAGGACGAATGGGCCGACATCAAATACCGTCAGCCCGCCGACCGGCAAGCCGATCTCTACAAGGCGCTGGCCGAAAAGGCGCGCAAACTCGCCGCCGCCAACCCCGGTTCGGCGGAAATCCTCATCTGGGAAGGCATCGTCGTTTCCAGCGAAGCCGGGGCCAAGGGCGGGTTGGGCGCTTTGTCGCTGGCCAAAGAGGCGCGGCAGATGCTCGAAGACAGCCTCAAGCTCGACGACAAGGCGCTCAACGGCTCGGCTTACACCAGCCTCGCCACGCTCTACGCCAAAGTGCCGGGCTGGCCGATCGGCTTTGGCAGCGATGACAAGGCGCAGGAACTGTTTCACAAGGCGCTCACCCTCAACCCGGCGGGCATTGACGCCAATTTCTTCTACGGCGACTATTTGATCGACAAGGGAAAAATCAGCGAAGGCCGCCGCCACCTCGAAACGGCGCTCAAAGCGCCAGCCCGGCCAGGCCGCGAGCTGGCCGATCAGGGGCGGCGCGGCGAAATTCAGGCGCTGCTCGATAAAACGGCGGGAAAAAAGGACTAAATGCGACTCTTGCTGGTTGAAGACGATGCGCTCCTCGGCGATGGTATCCGCGCCGGGCTGATGCTGGCCGCCTACGCCGTCGATTGGGCGCGGACCGGGCCGGAAGCCTTGCGCGCCCTGCTTGACCACGACTACGACGCCTGCGTGCTCGACCTCGGCCTGCCCGGCCTCGACGGCATTGAGGTCTTGCGCCAATTGCGGCAGCGCCATGAGCAGCAGCGTCGGCAACTGCCGGTGCTGATCCTGACCGCCCGCGATACCCCCGACGACAAAATCAACGGCCTCGACAGCGGCGCTGACGACTATCTGGCCAAACCGTTCGACCTCGGCGAACTGCAAGCCCGCCTGCGCGCCCTGCTGCGCCGCGCTGGCGGCGAGGCGAGGCCGTTGCTCAGTCATGCCGGCGTCGAACTCGACCCGGCGGCCCGGCGCGTCACCCGCGACGGCGAAGAAATTATCCTGTCGGCGCGCGAATATGCGCTGTTGCTCGACTTTTTGAACCATCCGCGCCATGTCCGCACCCGCGCCCAACTGGAAGCCAGCCTCTACGCCTGGGGCGAGGAAATCGACAGCAACGCGCTGGAAGTCCACATCCACCATCTGCGCAAAAAACTGGGCGCCGAATTTATCCGCACCGTGCGCGGTCTCGGCTATCAGTTGGTTCCGGCCAAAGATTGATGACGCCGCCGTCTGCCAAAAAAACCTACTCTCTGCGCTACCGCCTGTTTGGCGGCATTTTGCTGACGACCTTGCTGATCTGGTGCCTGACGGCTGTTTCCAGCTACCTGCGCGCGGCGCACGAGGCGGAGGAACTGCTCGACAGCCATCTGGCGCAATCGGCCAATCTGCTCCTGGTGTTGGTGCGCGGACACGGACACGAGGACGATCTCACCACCATCGCCGAACATTTGGCGGCGCAGCGGGCGGCCGCTTTGCGCGATGCCCAGGCCCCTTACAACTCGTCGCTGGAATACGAGATCGAAAACAGCGACGGCGCGGTGCTGATCCGTTCGGCGGGCATGCCCGCCATACCGGCCTCCAACCCGGCTGGCTATAGCGACCTCGACGGGCCGGGCGACGAGGATTGGCGCATTTTCGATAAAACCTCAGCCGATGGCCGCTACCGGGTGCAAGTCGCACAGTTGATGACGGTGCGCAACCGGGTGGCGGTGGATGTCGCCAAACAAACCATGTTCCCCGTCGCCATTGGGCTGCCCCTGCTTTTACTGTTGATTTACGGACTGATCCGGCAACTGCTGCAACCGCTCGACCGCCTTGCCAGCGATATTGCCGCGCGCACGTCGGAAAACCTCTCGCCATTGCTCCCCAATGCCTTGCCGCAAGAAATCACGCCGCTGGTCAGCACCCTCAACCGCCTGTTCAGCCGCCTGGGCCAGACGCTGGAAAACGAGCGGCGCTTCACCGCCGACGCCGCCCACGAACTGCGCACGCCGCTCGCCGCGCTCAAAGTCCAGACGCAGGTGGCGCTCCTCAGCCAGCATCCGGCGCCGCGCCAGCACGCCTTGCGGCAGATCGAACACGGCGTCGACCGCGCTACCCGGCTGGTCAACCAGCTCCTGCGTCTGGCCCGCCTCGACCCCATGCGCCGCCTCGAACAGCTAGAAGCCGTCGATCTCGGCAGCGCCGTCGCCGAAGCCCTGTGCCCGCTCCAGCCGCAGCCGGGGCAACAGATCACGGTCGAAGGCATGGAGCCGCCGCCGCGCATCGAGGGCGATTCTGATCTGTTGACCATCGCCCTCAGAAATCTCATCGACAACGCCATCCGCTACGGCAAAGCCGACGGCGTCATTCGCATCGCCGCCTGCTGCGCCGATGGCCATTGCGCTTTGAGCGTGCACGACGACGGCCCCGGCGTCCCGCCCGCCATTGCCTCGCGGCTGGGCGAGCGTTTTTTCCGCAACCCCGACAACAGCGTCGAAGGCAACGGCCTTGGCCTCACCATCGTCAGCCGCATCGCCGAACTCCACGGCGCTCGCCTCATCGTCGCCAACGCCCCGACCGGCGGTTTCATCGCCACCCTGGCCGGTCTGTCGCTGGTGCGGTAGCTGGTTGTGTAGCTGGTTATGTAAGCAGCGGCCCATATTCTCGCCGCCGCTCAATAAGAATCGCCTAAAATAAAGCCCCCGGTCGCCGAAGGGTGGCTGTATTCCGTTGCCTCAGCGGGTTCGGCCCGCTTTGTCGGCCCCGCTGGTAAAATCCCGCCGTTTTCGCCACGTTGACCCGCGCCATGAACATTGTCGTTTGTATCAAGCAGGTTCCTGACAGCACCCATATCCGGGTGCATCCGGTGACCAATACCATCATGCGGCAGGGGGTGCCTGCCGTCATCAACCCTTACGACCTGTTTGCCATCGAGGAAGCCTTGCGCATTCGGGACGCGCACGGCGGCAAGGTGACGGTGATTACGATGGGGCCGCCGCCCGCCGCCGTGGCTTTGCGGAAGGCGCTGGCTTACGGTTGCGACGAGGCGGTGCTGATTACCGACAAGATTTTTTCCGGGGCGGACACGCTGGCGACTTCTTATGTGCTGGCTTCCGCTATATCCATGCTGGGCAAGGAGCAGCCGGTCGATCTGGTCTTTACCGGCAAGCAGACGATCGACGGCGACACGGCCCAGGTCGGCCCCGGTATTGCCAAGCGGCTGGATCTCGAATTGCTGACTTATGTCGCAAAAATCGTCGCGGTCGACCAGGCGGCGGGCAAAATCCAGGTCGAGCGGCGGGCCGAGGGCGGCGTCCAGTTGCTCGAAACCCGGCTGCCTGCCTTGATTACGATGCTCGAAGGCAGTAACGAAATGCGCTTTGGCACGGCCCCCGATGTCTTTCGCGCGGCGCGGGCGGAAATCCGCACCTGGGATCGCAATTCGGCAGGCATCGAGGACATCAAAAAAGTCGGTCTGAAAGGCAGCCCGACCATCGTCAGCCGCGTTTTCGGGCCGACGCCGCGCGATGAAAAAGCCGAACAGATCGCCTTCGACCCGGCAGCGCCGGAGGTTGCCACGGCGGCCTTGCTGGAAAAAATCCTGGCCGACAGTCCCAAGGTCGCCAAGGAACTGGCCCGCCATCAAGCCGGAGAGCACGCAGGAGCGCGCCATGAGTAACGCGAGGACTGACAAACCGATCAAAAAACGCAAGGTCAAGCTCGAAGGCGATCTGCTCAATTACAAAGGCGTCTGGGTGCTGGTCGAAAGCGAGCGCGGCTATGTCCATCCGGTTTCCTGGGAGTTGATGGGGCAAGGCCGCATTCTGGCCGACCAGTTGGGCGTCGAACTGTGCGGCGTGGTCATGGGCGCGCCCGGCCCGGCATTGCAGGCGCAGTGCGAAGCCGCTTTCGCCTACGGCGCGGATCGCTGCTACCGCGTGGCGAGTCCGGTGCTGGCTGACTACCGCAACGTGCCCTTTACCCATGCGCTGACTGATCTCGTCAATCAATTCAAGCCGGAAATCCTGCTCCTTGGCGCGACGACGCTTGGCCGCGACCTCGCTGGTTCGGTCGCCACCACCCTGAAAACCGGCCTCACCGCCGATTGCACGGGGCTGGACATCGACCCGGAAGACCGCTGCCTCCTGTCAACGCGGCCAACTTTCGGCGGCAGCCTGTTGTGCACCATCGTCACCCTGAATTACCGGCCACAGATGGCGACCGTCCGCCATCGCGTCATGCCGATGCCGGAAGCGCAGCCGGAGCGCAGCGGCCTCATCATCGACGTTGATCCGCATCTCGTCGAAACCGATGTCGTTACCAAAATTCTCGATTTCCTCCCCGACGACCAGAGCGGCAAGGCGCAACTGCCCTATGCCGAAATGATCGTCTCCGGCGGCAAGGGCCTCGGCAAGGCGGAAAATTTCAAACTGGTGTGGGATCTGGCGAAAGTGCTGGGTGCGGAAGTCGGCGCTTCCAGAGCGGCGATTCACGCTGGCTGGATCAGCGCCGACCGTCAGGTCGGGCAGACCGGCAAAACCGTGCGTCCGGCGCTCTACATCGCCGCCGGGATTTCCGGCGCCATTCAGCACCGGGTCGGCATGGAATCTTCCGACTGCATCGTCGCCATCAACAATGACCCGAATGCGCCGATTTTCGACTTTGCCCATTACGCCATCGTCGGCGATTGCGTCCAGGTCTTGCCCGCCTTGCAGAAAACCTTTGCCGCCTATTTGGGTCAAACAGCATGAAACAAAACGCCAACCCGCCCATCGAAAAATTTGACGTCATCGTCGTCGGCGCAGGCCCCGCTGGCAATGCCGCCGCCTACACGCTGGCTAAAGCGGGCAAGAAAGTCCTGCAACTCGAACGCGGCGAATACCCCGGCTCAAAGAACGTCCAAGGCGCGATTCTTTACGCCGACGCGCTGGAAAAACTGATCCCCGATTTCCGCGACACCGCCCCGCTGGAGCGCCACATCGTCGAACAGCGCATGTGGCTCATGGAAAACGCCTCGCACCTCGGCACGCATTTTCGCTCCGACCAGTACAACCAGCAGCCGGGCAACCGCTACACCATCATCCGCGCCCGTTTCGACAAATGGTTTTCCGACCAGGTGCAAAAAGCGGGGGCGCTGGTGCTCTGCGAAATGACCGTCAGCGAATTGCTGCGCGATGAAACCGGTCGCGTCATCGGCGTCAATGTCGACCGCGCCAACGGCAACATCTACGCCGACGCGGTCATTCTGGCCGATGGCGTCAATTCACTGGTCGCCAGCCGCGCCGGGCTGCGTGAAGACATCAAACCGGCCAATATGGCGCTGGCGGTCAAGGAAATGATCTTTCTGCCCAAGGAAACCATCGACGCCCGCTTCAACATCCAGGGCCAGGAAGGCGTCGTCATCGAAATGATGGGCAGCATCACCGAAGGTATGCTCGGCACCGCCTTTCTCTACACCAACAAAGACTCCATTGCCGTCGGCATCGGCTGCATGTTGGCCGACATGAAGGCGCAAAAAACCACGCCCGCCGAACTCCTCGAAAAACTCAAGCGCCACCCCTCCATCGCGCCGCTCATCGCTGGCGGCGAAACGCGCGAATACGCCGCCCACCTGATCCCCGAAGGCGGCTTCGACGCCTTGCCGCAGCTTTACGGCGATGGCTGGCTGCTGGTTGGCGACTCGGCGGGGTTCGTAAACGCCGTGCACCGCGAAGGCTCCAATCTGGCGATGATCAGCGGCCAGCTTGCCGCCGAAACGCTGCTCGAACTCGCCGCCGCCGGTCTGCCCGCGAGCGCCGCCAATCTCGCCCGCTACAAGGCGCGGCTCGATGACAGCATCGTCATCAAAGACCTGAAAAAATACCGAAAACTGCCCGACATGCTGCACAAACAACCGCAATTCATCGGCGACTACCCCGGACTCATCAATCAGGCCGCCTTCAACTTCTTCTCGGTCGACGGGCGCGACAAACAGACCAAGGAGAAGGAAATCATCACCGCCTTCCGCGAGCGGCGCTCACTGTTCGGCTTGCTCGGCGACGCCTTCCGCCTCTGGCGCGCTACTCGCTAGAAAAACCCGCCAGGAGAAAAACGATGATGAAAGTCGAAGAAAAGCTCTACCAGAACCGCTACCGCGTCGACGCCGACCGCGCCCACATCAAGATTCGCAGCGAAGCAACCTGCAACCAGCGGTGCGCCACCCAGCAATGTGTTTATTGCTGCCCGGCGGGCTGCTGGACTTTCGAGGCCGGCAAAATCGGCCTCATGACCGACGGCTGCCTCGAATGCGGCACCTGCCGCGTCGTTTGCGATGAGTTCGCCAACGTCGACTGGAACTACCCGAGAGCGGGATTCGGAATTTTGTTCAAGTTCGGCTGAGCGGGAGCGGCGTGAGCGAGAGGCCGCAATCGTTCAAATGCCACAACCAGCAAGGCTCGATCATCCCTCGCCCCCTTGGGAAAGAGGGTGAGGGGGGTAAGCGCCTCGTCGGCAGGGCCAGAGCATCAAAATTCTTTAACGCTCAATGATTTAAAGAACTGGCGATTAATCTTACTGTGTCACAAACGTAACCTTGCATTCAAGCGCAGGCAGCACGGGCAGCGTGGCAGCATTCTGAGCAAGGCGGCGGCGATACGCAGCCGCAAACTCGTGATCGACGATGGGACGTGGCGCTGCGTGCGCGGGGCTGCCGCGAGGCTTGTAATGCGTGG
>JAITWU010000336.1 GCA_031285115.1 Azonexus sp.
CGCCAAAGAAAGCCAAGGCCCTCAAATTCGCCGGAATAGTCAGAAAGCGCGTCAACCACCCCGGCCTCCCCGCCCGCCCCTTGGTCGGCTTCCCCACCTCAGATCAGCAGCTGGTCACCAACATCATCGAAGACCACCTGGCCGCCGTATTAAATCGGGTTAGATGACTAAATAAACGGTCTTCAAATCGGGGGAATTTCCGTACCGCCCACCACCATTTCCCCCACATTCCTCCCGAAATTCCCGGACTTTTTCCCCGCAACCGTCCGAAAATCAGAGTTCCAATCCACTGCCCCGAAACCCCTTAACCACGGCCCACACAGGGCGTTTTCACTCCCCACTCACCGTCCGGTTTCTCCCCCCTCCCTACTCGGATGAGGGGCAGGGGCTTCCTTGATCGGTGTTGGAAACCGGGTGCGGCGCTCAATGCGGCGCGGTCGGACTGCCCCGCCAAAGCGCGGTAAATGCCAGTTGATGCAGGATTAAAAAATGCGTTAATCAAACCCCAGCGGCTTCACTTTCATCCGCATGGCGTTACGCGCCAATGTTTCATCCAACGTCGCCATATGCTTGATTTTGGCATCGAGCGCCACGGCCAGATGCAAGGCGTCGCCTGCCCGCAAGCCGCTATCTGCATCCAGCGTCAATTCGGCGGCGCGGTAAAACGTGGAAGGGTCAATCGGCAGTAAATGCAGATCGCTGGCGCAAAGCCGCTCGAATGCTTGCCACGCGCTTGCCGCCTGCTCACTCGTTATCTGCGCTGTGCATTGTTTGATGCCCAAGGCGCTGGCAAACTCCGTCACGCACCAGACGGAGCAGCCCAAATCCTCACGGCAAGCCGCGTACCACGCTGTGACGGCGGCGCTCTTTGGCTCACGCACACACAGCGCGACCAACACGCTGGTGTCGAGATAGACCATCAGTAACGCGCCCCGCCGCGCAATGCTTCGATGACCGATTCGCCCATCGTCATGGAAGAACGCATTTGCTCAAGATCGCTGGCAAAGGATTTTCGATCCCACTTCGCCGCGCGGATGCAAATGCCGCCGTCGATAGTCAGACTGGTTTCCACACGGTCGCCCTCCTTGATCCCCGTGCGGCGCACATAGTCGGCAGGTATCCGCAGGGCAAGACTGTTGCCCCATTTGGCAATTTGCAGGTTCATGACCACCCTTCAATGGATATACGCAGATGTTGATACACTAACGCATCGCTGGACGGATGACAAGCGGCTGATGAGATGGCGGCTTATCCGCCCTACGCTCGCTGAGGGTATTTGTTCACAAATCCGCCTTTAATTTGCGCCCGCCGCTGATAGCAAAACCCTCGCGCTCATAAAACGCCAGCGTTCTATCGAATTGCGGCAGGGGTGGCGTTGTCACCTCCAGGCGCGTCCAGTCACGCGAAATCCCGAAAAACCTGGCTTGATCTAACAGACGGCGGCCCAGGCCATTGGCGCGATACATCGGGCGGACATAAAGCTCGGCGATGGCGCCGAAAGCGCCCTCGGCGTAAAGGGCGTAACTTTCATAAAGAGTGATAAATCCCGTCAGACCGCCACGCTCGTCGCGGGCGACAAAGACAAAATATTTCTCCCGCTTGAGAAAATCCCGAAGTCTCGACGTCGTTTCGGCAAGATCGAAATTAAATGCCTGAACACCGACGGCATCCATAATTTCGGACAGCAACTCACCAACCATAACGGCAACGTCTTGTGCGTCGTCGGCAATGGCGCTTTGTACGGTGAAACCAGTATTCATTGGCCGGGCGATCATCAAGTGTCCGGGAGGATTACAACAAATCCTCCAGCCGAATCCTCTTCACCTTGCCGTGTTGCGCCGCCAGCCCCTCGATTTTGGCAATCGCCGCGTTGGCGGCGCTTTCTTTGCAGACGTGGGTGAGGATGATGATGTCGGTTTCGCCTTCGCCTTCTTCCGGTTCGCGTTGCAGCATGGCGTCGATGGAAATGCCCTGGTCGGCAAGCACGCGGGTGATGTCGGCCAGCACACCGGCCTTGTCTTCGACGCGCAGACGCAGATAGTAGCCGGTCTCAATCTCGCTCATCGGCAGGATCGGCAAATTGGACATGGCGTTGGGCTGAAAGGCGAGGTGCGGCACGCGGTGGGCGGCGTCCGCCGTCGCCAGGCGGGTGACGTCGACCAGATCGGCGATCACTGCCGAGGCCGTCGGCTCGGCCCCGGCGCCCTTGCCGTAGTAGAGCGTGGCGCCAACCGCATCGCCTTTGACGAGAACGGCGTTCATCGCGCCTTCGACATTGGCGATCAGGCGTTTGGCCGGGATCAGGGTCGGGTGTACGCGCAGTTCGACACCCTGCTCACGGCGCTTGGCGATGCCGAGGAGCTTGATGCGGTAGCCGAGTTGCTCGGCGTATTTGATATCGGCGGCTTCCAGTTGGGTGATGCCTTCGACATAGGCTTTGTCGAACTGCACGGGAATGCCGAAGGCGATGGCGGAAAGGATGGTCGCCTTGTGCGCGGCGTCGATGCCTTCGATGTCGAAAGTCGGGTCGGCTTCGGCGTAGCCGAGGCGCTGGGCTTCCTGCAACACGTCGGCGAAGGAAAGGCCCTTGTCGCGCATTTCGGACAAAATGAAATTGGTCGTGCCATTGATGATGCCCGCCGCCCATTCGATGCGGTTGGCCGTCAGCCCTTCGCGCAGCGCCTTGATGATCGGCACGCCGCCCGCCACCGCCGCTTCAAAGGCGACCATCACGCCTTTTTCTTGCGCCGCCGTAAAAATCTCCGTCCCGTGCACGGCGAGCAGCGCCTTGTTGGCGGTGACGACGTGCTTGCCGTTGGCGATCGAGCGCATGACCACGTCTTTGGCGACGCCGTAGCCGACGATCAGTTCGATGATGATGTCGATTTCCGGGTCGTTGATGAGGGCAAAGGCGTCATCGGTAATACGCGCCGCGCCGCCAGTGACCTGCTGGGCCAGGGCGATGTTTTTGTCGGCCACGGCGGTGATGCGAATGGGCCGCCCGGCGCGGCGGGTGATTTCTTCGGCATTGCGCTGCAAAACGTTCCAGACGCCGCCGCCGACGGTGCCGATGCCGATGAGGCCAACATTGATGGGTTTCATGGATTGGGTGCCTTTCGTGAAAACTGATTGTTACTAATTTTTCAATAGATATTGGTGTGCTCTATGGCAAAAGCCACCCTCACCCCCAGCCCCTCTCCCGCAAGCGGGAGAGGGGAGGCACTTCGCTCCGCTGTCCCTTCTCCCGCTTGCGGGAGAGGGTGGCCGAAGGCCGGGTGAGGGTGGGCGTTGCCGTCACCCCGTCCTCAAGCGGTTCCGTGCCGTCTACGATAGCTTTCAAGAAAACTGGCAACGCGGCGGACGGCTTCGCGCAGGTCGTCCTCGTGCGGCAGAAAAACGAGGCGGAAATGGTTGGCGTCGATCCAGTTGAAGCCCGTGCCCTGCACCAGCAGCACTTTTTCCTCCTGCAACAATTCGGCGATAAACGCCTGATCGTTCTTGATCGGGTAAATTTTCGGGTCGAGGCGGGGGAACATATACAGCGTCGCCTTCGGTTTGACGCAGGTGACGCCGGGGATGGCCGTGATCAGCTCATGCGCCAGATCGCGCTGGCGGCGCAGACGCCCGCCAACGGCGACCAGATCGTTGATGCTCTGATAGCCGCCCAGGGCCGTCTGGATGCCGTACTGGCCGGGCGCGTTGGCGCACAGGCGCATCGAGGCGAGGATGTCGAGACCTTCGATGTAATCTTTGGCCCGGCGCTTGTCGCCGGAAACGATCATCCACCCGGCGCGATAGCCGCAGGAACGGTAGTTTTTCGAGAGACCGTTGAAGGTCAGGGTAAGCACGTCTTCCGAGAGCGCGGCAATCGAGGTGTGCGTCTCGCCCTCATACAACACTTTGTCGTAGATTTCGTCGGCGTAAATGATGAGCTGGTGCTGGCGGGCGATGGCGATGATTTCGCGCAGCAGATCATCGGAATACAAAGCGCCGGTCGGGTTGTTCGGGTTGATGATGACAATGGCCCGCGTGTGCTTGCTGATTTTTTTGCGGATGTCGTCGAGGTCCGGCAGCCAGTCGTTGGCCTCGTCACAGACATAATGCACCGGCTGGCCGCCGGAAAGGCTCACCGCCGCCGTCCACAAGGGGTAGTCGGGAGCGGGCACGAGCACTTCGTCACCGGCGTCGAGCAAGGCGTTCATCGCCATCACGATCAGTTCGGAAGCGCCGTTGCCGAGGTAAATATCATCGAGCGTCACGCCCTTGATATTCTTTTGCTGGCAGTAGTGCATCACCGCCTTGCGCGCCGGGAAGATGCCTTTGGAATCGGTGTAACCCGCCGCATTGGGCAGGTTGTGGATGATGTCGCGCTGGATTTCCTCCGGCGAATCGAAGCCAAAAGCCGCCAGATTGCCGATATTGAGCTTGATGATCTTGTGGCCTTCTTCTTCCATCTGCTTGGCCATTTCCAGCACCGGGCCGCGAATGTCGTAGCAGACGTTAGCGAGTTTGGCGGATTTTTTGACGTGTTTCATCGGAGCTTTCCGTCCCGGCGCAATCCGGGCAAAGGTAAAATCTTATTTTAACGCATGGTGCACCGCAACCTTGGCGGGCTTTTCGGAACAATTGCCGTGAAACTCCATCTCTCCACCGCCGCTGGCATCAACCTGTTTACCGCCTACGGCGAGGGCTATGTCGCCATCAACCATGAGCGGCACACCGCCAATCTCATCCTCCTGCCGGACGCCCTGATCCCCGACTGGACCACCGCCACGCCAGCGACGCTGACCATCGCCGACTTTGACCGGCTGCGCCAGCTCGACACCGGCATCATCCTGCTCGGCACCGGCAGCCGTCTGCGCTTTCCCCCGGCCCAATTGCTCAAACCGTTTGCTGAAGCCCGGATCGGCCTCGAAGTCATGGATCTGCCCGCCGCCTGCCGCACTTACAACATCCTCGTAAGCGAAGGGCGAAAAGTGGCGGCAGCGCTGTTGTTTGGCTGAAAACGGGCCATTGATGATGTTTCTGCGCGGGTCATCACTATTTCACCCTTTGAACATGCTGCGCCAAAGCCCCGCACTCCTCTGGGAGAGAGGGCCAATCGTTGCGGCGCTCTTGGTTCTGTCGGCCCTGTCGCCGGGCGACGCATCTCTGGCCCATGCCGATGCCGTTTGCGGGCCGTGGCTGCGGGTCACCGGACAGGAAAGCGGGCCGGGCTGGAGCGCGCCCATCTGCACGCCTGAAGACGACAGCAAGACTTCCGGCGCGACACCCGGCCATTACATCGAGTACGTCCTGCATCCGGACACCACGGCAATCTGGATTGCTGCTGGCTATCCCGGCGGCGAGGCAGCCCATGAAGCGGCTTTCAAAGCCTGCACAGAAGCGTTGGGCGAGGGATGTTATGGCGCGGTCGGGGTTTCCGGCGACGTTTTTCTCGGCTTTGCCCAGGATGCGCAAGGCAATACGGCGATTGGCGGCGGCCACAGCAAAGCGCAGGCCGAAGCCTCGGCGCTGGCCGCCTGTCACCAGGGCGAGCCGCTGATTGCGGGCAGTTGCCGTTTCATTGATGGCGTCCGCAACACGGCCAGCCCGCGCAATGTTTTCCCGGTCGGGCTGCCGCTGCGGGTATTCGCCGCCGTCGCCGTCCCCAAAGACGCGCCCCAGCCGGGAGCCAAATGGGCGGGAACGGCCTGGCTGGCTACCGGTATCCAGCATGGCGACTACAAAATCGTTCCGGCCAGGTCGGAAGCGTCAGCCAACGCCGCCCAACCCCCTGTTCCGCAGGGCGGCATCGAGGCCGCGCAAGCGGCGGCGCTGGCCCGCTGCGCCAAAGAGACGGGTGCGCCGTGCGCCATCTCAAACGTCGCCTACAGCACCGGCGATGGCCTGATCGCCCGTTACGCCTCGGAGAAAAACACGCTTTATGTCGGCGTCCCCTCGCCAGAAGCCGCGCGCGAGCTTGAGCAGCAGTTTGCCAGCGACGGTCTGGGCTTATCGCTGACGGATACTTTCGCCGCCCGCCCGCAGCGGGTAGAGGTCATCAAGAGCCAACGCGCCGCCGAGTCCGCGCCGAGCAAAGCGCCGCCGAAAAAACCGCCTCAGCGCCGCCCCCAGGCATCCTCAAAGCGGACGATGTCGTCCTCGCCAAGATAGCTCCCTGACTGCACCTCGATCATTTCGAGCGGCACGATGCCGGGGTTTTCCAGGCGATGGCGGACGCCAAGCGGAATGTAGGTGGATTGGTTTTCGCTCACCAGAAACACCTCGTCGCCGCGCGTCACCCGCGCCGTGCCGCTGACGACGATCCAGTGCTCAGCGCGATGATGGTGCATTTGCAGCGACAGCGCCGCCCCCGGCTTGACACCGATGCGCTTGACCTGAAACCGCTCGCCCGCATCAACGCCGTCGTACCAGCCCCAGGGCCGATAGACCTTGCGATGCCACTGCGTGACGGAGCGCCCGTCGGCCTTCAGGCGGTCGACGATTTTCTTCACATCCTGGGTCGCGTCGTGATGCGCCACCAGCACGGCGTCGTCGGTTTCGACCACCACGATGTTGTTGAGGCCGACGCAGGCAACCAGGCGTTTTTCGG
>JAITWU010000339.1 GCA_031285115.1 Azonexus sp.
ATCGCTGGCGCTTTCATCCTGCTGTCGCTGGCGCTGGGCGTGCCGGGCAGCCCGATATTCCATTCGGCCAACTGGCTGTGGTTCACCGCCTTCGTCGGCGCGAACCTGCTGCAAAGCGGGGTCACCAAGTGGTGTCTGATGGAGCAAATCATGCGCAAACTGGGCGCGCGCGCTGGCTCCTGAAGTGAAATCGAATTGCGCTGACTCCCCGCGTGTGGACGCGGGTTTGGATCTCCGCTCCTCTCTCGCCACTGTCAGAGGAACGTTGCAAGTACTGGCGCTGCTATTGACCTTGGCGCCCGCCGCCGTCCATGCGCTCGACCTGCTCGACGCCTGGCGCGCTGCGCTCACGCACGACCCGGCTTACGCCGCCGCCCGTGCCGCGCATGACGCGGGCCTGACGCAGCCGCGGCAGGCCGATGCGCTGTGGCGTCCCACGCTCGCTTTGCAGGCCGGTGCGGGCATCGCCAATGCGGACACCGCCACGCGCGGCGCGCGCTTTGCCGCGCCGGGTTTTGGCAGCGTCAACGGCGGCGTGGCGTTTGACACCTCAATCAACGGCGGCACGATGACGCAGGCCAGCATCGAACTGCGCCAACCGCTCTTCAATCGCGAGCGTGACGCCGAGGCGAAGCAATTGCGCCTTGGCGCCGAACAGGCCGAACTCCACTGGAACGACGCCCAGGCCGAACTCATGCTGCGCACCGCGCAACGCTACTTTGACCTTGCGCTCGCAGGCGAGCAGTTGCGCCTGATCGAGCGCCAACTCGACGCCATCACGCGCGCCCGGAGAGAAGCGCAAGACCGCTTCGACATCGGCGAAAATGCCATCACCAGCGTTCACGAAGCCACTGCCAGCCTTGAAGCATTGCGCGCCAGGCAACTGGCGGCGCAAATGCAGCAGGAATTACGCCGCGCCGCGCTGGCGGATCTGACGGGCCTGACTCTTTCCAGTCTCAACGGCCTGGCGCTACCCGTCCGGCTGCCTGACGATGCCGACATCGGCCCGCTTGCCCCCTGGCTGGAGCGCGTCGCTGAACACGCCCCGCTGGTGCGCGCTGCGCAATTGGCTTTGCAGCGCGCCAGGGAGGAAGCGCGCAAAACCGGCCTCGCGCTTTCGCCCTCCGTCGATCTGGTCGCCCGCGCGGCGCATGAGCGCCTGTCGGGTGACGGCGATTATGGGAACGCCAGCAACCGCCAGACGCAAAGCATGATCGGGGTGCAAATCAGCCTGCCGCTTGACCTGGGCGGCGGACGCAGCGCCCGGCAAGACGAGGCGGTGGCAAAAATCACGCAGGCCAAGGCCGAACTCGAACGCGCCCGCCAGGAAGCCGCCGCTCAGGCCCGCGCCGCGTGGCTCGGTCTCTCGGTCGGTCGCGCCCAGGCGGCGGCGCTCGCCGCCGCGGCAGAAGCCAGCGCCGCCCGGCTGGATGCCACGCGCACCGGCTTTGAGGCGGGCGAACGCACCACGCTCGACCTGCTCAACGCCGAAAACGACGCCACAGCCGCCCAACTGGCATTGGCCGAGGTGCGTGTTCAAATCCAACTCGACGGCCTGCGCCTCGCGCAACAGGCTGGAATGCTGGACGAACCCCGCTTGCAGCGGCTGCAACAGGTGCTTGAGGGGCAGCCTGGACGCGCCAGTCGCCCTAGCCAATAACCGGACGCATCGGACGGCTCTGGATTTTATGGATTCGTTACCGCGCTTACGGTGACGAGGCGACATCGAAGGCTTCCTGCACCGCCCGATTGTCTGCGTATTTTTGCGTATGGCTGATACATTCCGCTCAACGCCGTGTGAGCGGGCTATAAAAAAGGGAGCCGGACGGCTCCCTTTTTTGCGGCCAAGGGCCATTTTCAGCCCGCGAAATTGGCTTCGGCAAAGGCCCAGTTCACCAGGTTGTTGAGGAAGGTTTCGACAAATTTGGGCCGCAGGTTGCGGTAGTCGATGTAGTAGGCGTGTTCCCAGACATCGACGCAGAGCAGCGCCTTGTCGCCGGTGGTCAAGGGCGTCCCGGCAGCGCCCATGTTGACGATGTCGACCGAGCCATCGGCCTTTTTGACGAGCCAGGTCCAGCCGGAGCCGAAATTGCCGACGGCTGATGTCTGAAAGGCTTTTTTGAATTCGTCCAGCGAACCCCATTTGGCGTTGATGGCGGCGGCCAGCGCGCCGGAGGGGGCGCCGCCGCCGTTGGGTTTGAGGCAGTTCCAGAAGAAGGTGTGATTCCAGACTTGCGCCGCGTTGTTGTACACGCCGCCCGCCGGGGCTTTTTTGACAATGGCTTCGAGGTCGAGATTTTCGTATTCCGTGCCTTTGATCAGGTTGTTGAGGTTGGTGACATAAGCCTGATGGTGCTTGGCATGGTGGTAATCGAAAGTTTCCGCCGACATATGCGGGGCGAGGGCGTCCTTGGCAAAGGGCAGGGCGGGCAGTTGGTGTTCCATGAAAAGTCTCCGTTGTGATAAAGGGGTTGGGGGTTGGCGATTCTAGTCAGCTTGCGCCGTGACGACAACTTGATCGACCGTCGCCAGCGCCGCGCCACGAGCAAATTGCAGCTGCAGCGCGACGCCATTCTGTAACGCGCTGGCATCGCGCACGGCCCGGCCATCGGGGCCGATGGCTAAAGCATAGCCGCGCGCCAGCACGGCGTGAGGATCAAGCTGTCTCAGACTGGCGGCGAGCGCATTGAGTTCCATGCGCCGTTCGGCCAATTGCCATTGCAGACGTTGTTCCAGCCGCCGCTGGCTGTGGTTGAGCGCCTCTTGCCATGCCGCCGGACGCGGGCGGGCCGCCTGGAGGCGCTGGCGGGCGATTTGCCATTGCTGGCGGGCATGGTCGTTTTGCCAGCGCAGGCTTTGCCGCAAGCGTTGCGCCAGCGCCAGCAACTCGCCGCGCCGCCGCGTGAGCGTCTGGGCCGGGTGCGCGAGGCGGCTCGCCAGCCAGTCGAGCCGTTGCTGGCGGTCGGCGAGGAGGCGTTGAGAACGGCCCTGCAAGCGCCCGGCCAAAGCGGCCAGTTGTTGCCGCAGCGCCGCCTGGTCGGGCGCGGCCAGTTCGGCGGCGGCGGTCGGCGTCGGGGCGCGCAGGTCGGCGGCGAAATCGGCGATGGTGAAATCCGTCTCGTGGCCGATGCCGGTGATGACCGGGACGCGGGCGGCGCGGATGGCGCGGGCGATGCCTTCGTCATTGAACGCCTGCAAATCCTCCAGCGAGCCGCCGCCCCGACAAAGCAGGATGACCTCGCCATCGCCCGCGCTGGCGGCGGCGATGGCCGCAGCAATGCGCTGACCGGCGCCTTCGCCCTGCACCGGCGTTGGATAAAGGTCGATGGCGACCTGCGGCGAGCGGCGGGCGAGGGTGGTCAGCACATCGCGCAAGGCCGCCGCCTGCGGGCTGGTGACGATGGCGAGGCGGCGCGGGAAAACTGGCAAAGGGCGCTTTATGGCGGCGGCAAACAGCCCTTCGGCTTCGAGCCGCGCTTTGAGGCGTAAAAACTGCTCGTGCAGATCGCCCTGACCCGCGCGGCGGACGGCTTCAATATTGAGCTGAAATTCGCCGCGCGGCTCGTAGAACGAAACGAGCGCCCGCGCTTCGATTTTCTGGCCGTTTTCCAGCCGCCAGCCGATCAATTGCGCCCGGATCTTCCACATCACGCAACGCGCTTGGGCCTCGCTGTCCTTGAGCGAAAAATAAACGTGGCCGGAAGCGGCGTAAGTCAGGTTGGAAATCTCACCGGCGACCCAGCAAAGCGGGAAATTGGCTTCCAGACAGGCGCGGACGAGGCGGTTGAGGCCGGAGACGGAAAGGGGGCTGGAAAAAGCGGGAGTTTCAACGAGAAGCGAGCCGACAGTCATTGGCCGATTGTAATGCGGCAACCGGGCGGCGATTTGTCTTGACTTCCATTTTTATTATTAACTCATTGTTTTTTAACGAATTAAAATGGCTGCCTTGTTTTTTGGCAAAGCAAGAAAAAGCCTTTGCCAAGCGGGGGTTAGCTTGTCTGATGACAGTTCATTCACAGACTTATCCACAGTTTTTGGGGGTAAGCGGAGAACAGTGAGGGTGATTTCCTGCTTGCCCCTGCTGTCCGGGCAGGGCAGAATCCCGGATTGATTTTTCCGCAAGGGGTTTCCTGTGTTTGCAATCGTTCATGATGCTGGTTGGCCGATCTGGTTTTTGCTGTTGGCCTCGGTCATTTCCGTTGCCCTGATCATCGAGCGTCTGGTCACGCTGCGGCGCGGCAAGGTGGTGCCGCCGGGGCTGCTGCAACGGGTGGTCAGCGAATTCCGCCGGGGCGAGGACAACCGCAGACTCATTGATGAGATTGAGCGCAATTCACCGCTTGGCCGCGTGCTGGCCGCCGGTTTGCGCAATGTCGGCAGCTCGCGCGAGGTGATGAAGGAGTCGATCGAAGAAGCGGGCACTGCCGTCACTCACGAGTTGAGCCACTATCTGACCACGCTCGGCACCATTGCCTCGATCAGTCCGCTGATGGGCCTGTTTGGCACGGTGATCGGGATGATCGAAATTTTCGGCTCGCAGGCCCCGGGCGCCAGCGGCAACCCGCTGCAACTGGCGCACGGCATTTCGATTGCGCTCTACAACACGGGATTCGGCATTTTCATCGCCATCCCGAGCATGATTTTCTGGCGGCACTTCCGCGCCAAGGTCGATGGTTTTGTCGTCGAGATGGAGCAACAGGCGATCCATCTGGTCGAATACATGCACGGCGACCGGAAATAAGCCATGAAATTCCAGCGCGGGCAGTCCAGGGAAGAGCCGGAAATCAATCTGGTGCCGATGATCGACGTGCTTCTGGTGATCATCATTTTTTTGATGCTGACGACCACTTACTCGAAATATTCCGGCCTTGAAATCAACCTGCCGACGGCGGACGCCAGCCAGCCGAACGAGCAGCCGAACGAAATCGACGTGGCGGTGACGGCGGGCGGTCAGGTGCTGATCGACAAAGCGCCGCTGGCGGCGACCGATGTCGAAACGATTGCCACCGCGCTGCGCCGCGCCGCAGGCGAGCGCGAGGCCCCGCTGATCGTCATCAACGCCGACGCCAAGGCGACGCACCAGAGTGTCATCGACATCATGCAGGCGGCGCAGAACGCCGGTTACCCGCATATTTCCTTCGCCACCCAGACCCCGGCGCGCTGATCTTGGCCCGCTGGTTGCAGCGATTGTGGTTTGCCCGACGCCGGTTCAATCCGGCGTTGTGCTTTTTGCTGCCGCTTTCACTGCTGTTTTTTCTGCTGGCGGGCGGCAAGCGCCGGTTCACAAAGCCGCAGCGGCTGCCGACGCCGGTGATCGTGGTTGGCAATCTGATTGTCGGCGGCGCCGGTAAAACGCCGCTGACCTTGTGGCTGGCCGGGCGTTTGCGCCAACGGGGATGGCGGCCCGGCATCATCAGCCGTGGTTACGGCGGCAGCGCCGTCGCGCCGCGAGCGGTCGAGACGGCGGCGTCGCCCTTGGCCGTTGGCGACGAGCCGCTGTTGCTGGCCCGCCGCGCTGGCGTCCCGGTCTGGGTTGGCGGCGACCGCGCGGCGGCGGGGCAGGCCCTGCTGGCGGCCAATCCTGATGTCGATCTGCTCCTGTGCGATGACGGCTTGCAACATCAGCGCCTGGCGCGTGATGTCGAACTGGTCGTCTTTGACAGTCGCGGCGCAGGCAATGGCTGGCTGCTGCCCGCCGGGCCGCTGCGCGAGCCGCTGGCGCGGTTGCAGACGGTGGACGCGGTGATTTGCAATGGCGCGGTCGATCTCCCTCTGCCCAACGGCGTCCCGCGCTTCGCCATGCGCTTGCAGCCGGGCGCGTTTTATTGTCTGAACCAGCCGGAGCAAAGCTGTTCGCCGGATTTTTTAGCCAAACGACTGGCCGGACGCCCTTTATATGCCGTGGCCGGTATTGGCGATCCCGAACGCTTTTTTCGTACCCTCGAAGCATTGGGTCTCACGTTTTCCCGCCATCCTTTTCCCGATCACCACGCCTACACGGCGGCGGATCTTGCTTTTGCCGCTGACGGCGCGCTGCTGATGACCGAGAAGGATGCAGTAAAATGCGCCGGACTAGCGCTTGGCGAAGCGTGGGTTTTGCCGGTTGAAGCGGAACTGCCGCCCGCCCTTGTTGAACTCGTTGTGGAGAAAATCCGTGGACGCTCGCCTGCTTGACATCCTCGTCTGCCCGATCTGCAAGGGCAATCTCGAATACCGCAAGACCGAAGCCGAACTGGTCTGCAAACCCTGCCGCCTGGCCTTCCCGATCCGTGACGACATTCCGGTGATGCTGGAAGACGAAGCCCGCCAGTTGCCGCTCGAATGATGATCGAGCAACCGGCTTTCAAGGTCGTCATTCCGGCGCGTTACGCCTCCACCCGGCTGCCCGGCAAGCCCCTGCTCGATCTCGGCGGCAAGCCGATGGTCGTGCGCGTCGCCGAGCGGGCGCGGCTTTCCGGCGCTGAGGAAATCTGGATCGCCACCGACCATCGGGAAGTTCTCGCCGCCGCCGCCGCGCATGGCGTCAAAGCCATCATGACCCGCGCCGATCACGCCACCGGCACCGACCGCCTGGCCGAAGTCGTTGCCCTCTGCGGCTGGCGCGACGATGCCTTGATCGTCAACGTCCAGGGCGACGAGCCGCTGATTGACCCGCAGGTGATCGCCCAAACGGCGCGGCAACTTTCCGGCAGCGGCGCAGACATCGCCACCGTGGCGCATCCGATTGTCGATGCGGTCGAGTTCTTCAACCCCAATGTCGTCAAAGTCGTTTGCCACGCCGATGGCGATGCGGCGTATTTTTCGCGGGCGCCGATCCCCTACGCCCGCGACCATTTTGCCCGCGAGGGCGGCGGCACTACGTTGCCGGAGGATTTTCCGGCCTATCGCCACATCGGTCTCTACGCCTATCGCGCCAGCTTTCTCAAAGCCTACGCCGGTCTGCTCCCGGCGCCTGCCGAACAGTTCGAGGCGCTGGAGCAGTTGCGCGCCCTCTGGCACGGCTACCGGATCAGCGTCACGCTGGTCGAGTCGGCCCCGGCGCCGGGCGTCGATACACCGGAAGATGCTGACAGAGTGCGCAAATTGTTTGACCGGGCGGGCAATAGCGGGTAACTTCCCGGTTCCGGAAAGCAGCCGCGCCAGAAGCAAACCGGCAGCCGCCAAACCGGCCAATAAAAAAGATTTTTAACGTAACCGACCCAAGGGGACAACGGATGAAACTGATTTTGTTGGGGGCGCCCGGCGCCGGTAAAGGAACGCAGGCCAAGTTCATCTGCGAAAAATTCGGCATTCCGCAGATTTCCACCGGCGACATGCTGCGCGCCCAGGTCAAGGCGGGCACCGCGCTTGGCCTGGAAGCCAAAAAACACATGGATGCGGGCGGTCTCGTGCCTGACGCCGTCATCATCGGTATGGTCAAGGATCGGCTCAAGGAGAAGGATTGCCACAACGGCTATCTGTTCGATGGCTTTCCGCGCACCATTCCGCAGGCCGAGGCGATGAAGGAAGCCGGTGTGGCGCTCGACTATGTGCTCGAAATCGACGTTCCGGACAGCGACATCATCGAGCGCATGGCGGGTCGTCGGGCGCATCTGCCGTCGGGCCGCACTTACCATGTCAAATACAATCCGCCAAAAGTCGCCGGTAAAGACGACGTAACCGGCGAAGACCTCGTCCAGCGCGACGACGACAAGGAAGAAACGGTCAAAAAACGCCTCGAAATCTACCATTCGCAAACCCGGCCCCTGGTTCATTTCTACGGCAAGTGGGCCAGCGAGGGCGACGCCAAAGCGCCGAAAGTGCGCAAGGTGGAAGGTGTCGGCAGCGTCGACCAAATCACCAAAAGCGTTTTCGACGCGCTGAAATAAGGAGACTGAGATGACGGTGAAAAATGCCTTCTATGCACAATCGGGGGGCGTGACCGCCGTCATTAACGCCACTGCCTGCGGCCTCATTCAGGAAGCGCGTCGCCATCCCGACCGGATCGGCAAGGTTTTCGCCGGTCGCGACGGCATCATCGGCGCGCTCTCTGAAGATCTGATCGACACCAGTCTGGAGACGGATACCGACATCGCCCGTCTGCGCCACACGCCGAGCGGCGCTTTCGGCTCCTGCCGCTACAAACTCAAAAGCCTCGAACAGCACAAACTTCAGTACGAGCGCCTGATTGAAGTCTTCAAGGCGCACGACATCGGCTATTTCTTCTACAACGGCGGCAACGATTCGATGGACACCGCCTGGAAGGTGTCGCAGATCGCCGAAAAAATGGGTTACCCGCTGGTTTCCCTCGGCGTGCCGAAGACCATCGACAACGATTTGCCGCTCACCGACTGCTGCCCCGGCTTTGGCTCGGTCGCCAAATACGTCGCCACCTCGATCCGCGAGGCGGGTTTCGATGTCGCCTCGATGGCCCGCACCTCGACCAAGGTTTTTGTCCTCGAAGTCATGGGCCGCCATGCTGGCTGGATTACCGCCGCCTGTGGTCTGGCCGCTGAAAACGCGGGCGAGCCGCCGCATCTTCTGCTGTTCCCGGAAGTGCCGTTTGACCCGGAGCGTTTTCTCGCCCGCGTCGACCAGTGCGTCAAGCAGTATGGCTATTGCACCATCGCCGTTTCCGAAGGTTTGTCGGACGCCAGCGGCAAGCTGATTGCCGAATCGGCGAGCAAGGATGCCTTTGGCCACGCCCAACTGGGCGGCGTCGGCCAGGTC
>JAITWU010000410.1 GCA_031285115.1 Azonexus sp.
ACCTATGACGAAGTGATCGGGCAAAACGGCGTCAACGACGCCAATTACAACGATTACCTGCTCGATCAGGTCAAACCGGGCCAACTCAACGTCTATACCATTCACGCCGAAGTCGAAGGTATCGTCCGCCGCGAATTGTTTGAACAGTTGTTGTGCAAGGCGCGCGCCCGCGGCATTCGCTTCAAGCCCCTTGGCGAACTCCTCCCGCCACCGCCTTTGCCGCGCGGCGCATTGGTTGCGGAACGGCTGGCTGGCCGCGAAGGCTGGCTGGCGACGCAGGGCGCAGAACGCCGATGAACGCCGCGCTGGCGGTTGCCGTCACCATCACGCTCACGGCCATCAGCCAGTTGCTGCAAAAGCAGGTGGCCTTGCGCGCCTGTATCCACCAGCCCAAGGGTTCCTCGGCCTTCCCTTTTTATCTGCGTCAGCCGCGTTTCTGGCTGGCGCTGCTCTGCCTCGGCATAGCGATGGCGGCCTGGCTGTACGCCTTGGGTCAGCTCGAAGTCAGCAAAGCCTACGCCCTGTTGAGCGTCAATTATCTGCTGGTGCCGCTGGCGGCGCGCCTGTTTTTTGGCGAACGCCTGGCCCGGCGCGGCTGGCTCGGCGCGTTACTGATCGGCGTCGGCGTCTGCCTGATCGGGTTGAGCTGATGATCCTATTCTCCAGCAATCAAGGGGTGATTTCTTCTGTAGGGGCAGGCCCCTGTGCCTGCCCTCACCTGGGAGGCACACCAGCCCTGGGCCCCCCCCGGCGGTCGCCCAGGGCAGGCACGGGGGCCTGCCCCTACGATCTTGCCGGGTCGATAAAATGAACCAACGCCGGGCCGGACTCATGGCGGTAGCGCAGAGCGCGCTTCTGGTCAGCGTTGCGCAACTGCTGCTCAAACGGGCGGCGGTCGATCTCGATGCGATCATCGCCCTGTTCATGCCATCGGCTGCGCCGCAGCCGCCATCGGCCACCGCCCTTCAGGCCGCCGTCATGTTGCTGCTCGGCCTCCTCTGCTACGGATTGTCGCTACTGTGCTGGTTGCGGGCGCTTGGTGAATTGCCGTTGAGCATCGCCTACCCGCTGCTCGGTGTCAGCTATCCGCTGGTTTATCTCGGCTCGCTGCTGCTGCCGGGGTTCGACGATCATCTCAGCCTCATGCGCTGCCTCGGCCTGTTGTCGGTCGTCATCGGCATCACGCTCCTCGCGCCGCGCCCGCGCGGCGAGGGTGAAGAAAGGCCATGACAACAGACGCCCGCCTGTCGCGCGATTCGCTGTTATTTTGGGGCGCGGCGCTGATCCTGTTGTTCGTCCAGCTTGGCGCGACCGGCCCCTGGCAATCCGAGGATCGCTGGCTGGAAATCGTGCGCGAAATGCTGGCCAGCGGCGATTATCTGCAACCGCGCCTGAATGGCGAACTGTATTTCGACAAGCCGCTGTTGAGCTACTGGCTGATCGCGGCGCTCAGTCATCTAACCGGATCGCTGTCCGAATGGACCTTGCGCGCGCCGAGCGTGATAGCGGGCCTGATTACCCTGTGGGCGACGCGCGATCTCGCCGGTCGGGTCGCTGACCGGCAGTTTGCCCCGCAGGTCGCCCTGCTCTCCGGCTGGCTCTTGCTCACCAGTTTCGGCTTTCTGCAATGGGCGCGGATGGGCGAAGCCGACATGGAAAATCTCGCCGCCTGCACGCTGGCGGTGGCATGGTACTGGCGTTGCCGCGACCGGATGCGTGGCCGCGATTATCTGGCGTTCTATCTGATTCTCGCCGTCGGCGCGCAGTGCAAGGGATTGACGGCGATTATCGTGCCCATGCTGGCGCTGCTGCCGGATATTCTGCGCGAGCGCCGCTGGCGGACGCACCTCAATCTGCCGCATCTTCTGGCGGCGGGGTTGGCGGCGGTTCTATATCTGCTGCCCTTCGCGCTATCGCCACGGGGCAGCATGGCCGACAGCCACGGCGGGCTGGCGCTGGTGCTGCGCGAAAACATCGTCCGCTATGTCGCGCCCTTCGATCACACCGGCCCGCTCTACACCTATCTCATTGCCCTGCCGCAATACCTGTTGCCGTGGTCGCTGCTTTTCTGCGCGGCGCTCGCCGCCGCGCTCTCCGGCAGGCTGGCCGAGCCAAACATCCGGCGCTGGCTATTGCCGACGCTGGCCTTGCTGTTCGCCTTTTTTACGCTATCCGGGTCGCGGCGCAATTACTACATCCTGCCGCTCTTGCCCTATTGCGCGCTACTGATTGGCGTCTGGTTGCAACAGTATCGCAGTGGACTCGCGCTGCGCCTGAGCGCCTCGCTGCTCGCCATCGTTGCCCTCACCCTGCTGCTGGCGCCGCTGCTCTGGTCGCTGGGGGCCGCTGAGACTTACCGCGCGGCGCTGCCGCCCCTGACGCTGGCGCTGTGCACCATGCCGGTCGGCTGGGGAATACTGGAGACGCTGGCCCTATCGCACCAAGGGCGCGTGACGTTGTTGTCGGCCTGCATTGCGGCGGCGGCTTTGCTGTTTGCCGGTTTCTTTTTCATGCAGCAACCGCTGCTCGATGACTATCGCAGCGAAGTCGCGTTCGCCCGCCAACTCGCCGCGCTGCGGCGCGCCCAGCCGGAGGCGGCGCTGGCGATCTATCGCGACAAACCGGTCGGACGGCTGCTGTATTACGGGCAACTCACCCCGCCCGTCCCGATCCTGCGCGACCCCGCCGCCGTCGCCGCATTGGCGCACTCAGGCGACGGTGAAAAATGGCTGCTCGTCTATGGCCGCAACGAGGCGGAACTGGCGGCGACCCTGGCCGACGCCGCGCCGCTCGCCGACGAACGGCAATTTCCCTGGGAAGCACCAGACCGGCGCGACAAACTACGCCTGTGGCGGCTGGCGGCGCGCTGACGAAAGCGCCGCGCCTCCTGCCTCCCCTGCCCCGGCTGCCCGCAACAACCAGGACAACAGCCGGGCGGGGTTAAGTCATCATGGCCGGGGGGCGGCTTCCAGACAATTGGCGGGCGCGGCGGCGCAGGCGCGCGATAGCGTGTAGCGGGCGATGCTGCGCGGCGCTACATCAAAGAATTCGATGGCGAGCGTTTTCGCGTCGGCCTGGACACTGGCAAAGCCGTACCCTTCGCGGTCCACCCGCAAATCCGGCGACTGGCCGCGCATCTTGTAAAGACCGCCGCCGCCCGCGCCGTTGATGAGATAGACCGGCTCGCCGTCGCGGACGATGAGTTGCTGATTGTGGTCATGCCCCGAAAGATAAAGATCGACATGGGCGGCTATCAAGGCGCCAGCAATGGCGGCCATTGGCCCGCTATCTCCGGCGGCGCGCGAGTGCTTGCCGTAGCTATGGATCGGGTGGTGACCGGCGACGATCTTCCAGATCGGGC
>JAITWU010000011.1 GCA_031285115.1 Azonexus sp.
TTGCGGCTCTCTGAATACAAGCGGCGGCAGGGGCCGGTCGGCATTCGCATCACACCGCAGAGCTTCGGCAGCGATTGGCGCTATCCCGTCAGCAACCGCTACCGTGACGAATTTTGAGCAACCGACGCCAGAAGGCCGACCATGAAAAAAATCGAAGCCATCATCAAACCCTTCAAACTCGACGAAGTCCGCGAAGGACTGTCGGAAGTCGGCATCACCGGCCTGACGGTGACCGAGGTCAAAGGCTTCGGGCGGCAGAAGGGGCATACCGAGTTGTATCGCGGCACCGAGTACATCGTCGACTTCCTGCCCAAGATCAAGATCGAGATCGTGGTCAATGCCGATCAGGTCGACACCTGTATCGAAGCCATTGTCAAAGCGGCGCGCACGGGCAAGATTGGCGACGGCAAAATTTTTGTCATGCCGGTCGAGCAGGTCGTCCGCATCCGCACCGGCGAAACCAACGAAGCGGCTATTTGACGCACAGAGGAGAAGGGCATGGCGCACGCCGACGACATCACTGTCTGGCGCGAGCAGTTGAAAACCCTGCTCGGCAATGACGCGGGTGGTTACCCGACACAGTTGGAGGCTCTCTTTCCGCGCATCCTCGGCGAGATTGTGAACCTTTGGGGCACGCCTGAACTCGATGGCTATTTCAGGGGATTGACGCTGACTGACCGCTCAGGCCGTCATGGTTTTTCGGAAGCCGTGGCGACGGAACTCTTCCGCCTCGCCCAGATTCACGCGCGGCTGACCAAAAGCGACGGCGGCTGGTGGGTGGATCTGCCCTATTTCAAAGACCAGCAGGAAGCCGACTAGAAACCGCTAGCGCCGCGTTTTTCCGGCGCGCAACAGGACGATCAAAGCGCCCTCGCCGCCATCGCGCGGGCGGGCCTGACAGTAAGCGAGCACTTCGTCGCGCTGGGCCAGCCAGCCGCGCGTCAGCGGGCGCAGAACGGCGGTTTTTTGCGGCGAACCCAAACCCTTGCCGTGCACCACCCGCACGCAGCGCATTCCCTGGCGCAGCGCCTCAGCGAGAAAAGCGCCGAGCAAGGAGCGGGCTTCGTCGCGGTTGAGGCCGTGCAGGTCGAGATCGTCCTGCACCACCCAGCGGCCCCGGCGCAAATCGCGGAGCACGCTGGCGGCGAGGCCGGGACGCAGGTAATGCGCCTCATCGCCGCCTTCGAGCCGGTCTTGCAGGCCGATTTCACCGTGCAGGCTTTCATGCAGCGCCGCCTGCTCGTCAGCCAGCCGCTGCAAGGGTTTTGGCGGTGGTTGTTGCGGTTCGCGGTGAATGCGCCCCGAATCCGGCAGTGGCCGACTGCCCGCCACGGCGGCATGAAAAGCAGCGAGATCGTCCATCAGGTGACAGGTTTCAGGGTACAGGTTTCAGTCATTCATGCGCGGGCCAAGCCCGCGGAAACTAGACTGTAGCCTGTCCCCTGTCTCCTGTAACCTGATGATCAAGGTAACGTTCGGCGTCGAGCGCCGCCATGCAGCCGCTGCCAGCGGAGGTGCAAGCCTGGCGGTAGATGTGATCCTGCACGTCGCCCGCCGCGAAAACGCCGGGGATGCTGGTTTGCGTGGCGTTGCCCTGACGCCCGCCCTGAGTCACCAGATAGCCGTTTTCCATCGCCAGTTGGCCGGTAAAAATGTCGGTGTTGGGTTTGTGGCCGATGGCGATGAAGACGCCATGCACGTCGATTTGCCGGGTGCTGCCATCGACCGTGCTTTTGACGCGCAAGCCGGTGACGCCGGAATCGTCGCCGAGAATTTCGTCGAGCGTGTGGTTGGTACACAGCGTGATCTTGCCCGCTCTGGCTTTTTCAAACAGCTTGTCCTGCATGATTTTTTCGCCGCGGAATTTGTCGCGGCGATGGATCAGCGTCACATGGCTGGCGATATTGGCGAGGTAGAGCGCCTCTTCAATTGCCGTATTGCCGCCGCCGACGACGGCGACCGGCTTGTTGCGGTAAAAGAAGCCGTCGCAGGTGGCGCAGGCGGAAACGCCGCGACCGGCGAATTTTTCTTCCGACGGCAGCCCGAGATACTGGGCCGAAGCGCCGGTGGCGATGATCAGCGCGTCACAGGTGTAAGCGCTGCTGTCGCCAATCAGCGTAAAGGGTTTTTCTGTGAGCCGCGCGGTGTGAATCTGGTCGAAGATGATTTCCGTCTCAAAGCGCCGGGCGTGGGCTTCAAAGCGGGCCATCAATTCCGGCCCCTGAACGCCCTCGGCGTCGGCGGGCCAGTTGTCGACTTCAGTCGTCGTCATCAACTGGCCGCCTTGGGCCAGCCCGGTAATCAGCACCGGTTTCAGGTTGGCGCGGGCGGCATAGACGGCGGCGGTGTAACCGGCGGGGCCGGAGCCGAGGATGATGAGCGGGCTGTGGCGGGCGGCGGACATGGCAATTCTCCGGGTGGGGCGGGGGCAAAATTATAGCTTTGTCTGGCGCTGCGGTTTTTTCGCGTGCCGCCCGATATGCGAAAGCGGTTTATAATCGGCCCCTAACTCTATGAGCGGAAAAGATTTATGACGACAAATCAATATGGCTTGAGCCTCGTCGTACTGCGCAATGTGCCGCTGTTTTCCGGCCTGAGTGAAGCCGAACTGGAGAAGTTGTCCAAGATCTGCGGTCGCCGCCGTGTCGAGCGCGGCGCGTTTGTCGTGCGGGCTTCGGACGTGACGGATTCCCTGTACGTCCTGCTGACTGGCCGCGCCAAGGTGACCAATGCCGATGAGGAAGGGCGCGAGATCATTCTCGCCTGGCTCGGCCCCGGCGAATCTTTTGGCGAAATCGGCATGATCGACGGCGGGCCGCGTTCGGCCAGCGTCGTCGCCGTTGAGCCGTGCGAATTGCTGGTGCTTGGCAAGGACGGCTTTCAACGCTGCTTGCAGGACAATTTTCCGGTCGCCCATAAACTGATGCTGACCCTCGTCCGCCGTCTGCGCGAGGCCGACCGCAAAATCGAGAGTCTCGCCCTGCTCGACGTTTATGGCCGCGTCGCCCGCTTGCTGCTCGATATGTCGGTGGTCGAAGATGGCCGCCGCATCGTCAAAAAGAAAATTTCCAAGCAGGATATGGCGCGCATGATCGGCGCTTCGCGCGAAATGGTCAGCAAGGTCATGCGCGACCTCGAATTGAGCGGGTATATCGCCACCGGCGGCGATCAGGTGGTGATTCTCGGTTCATGAAAAAAGCAGCGGCAACAACCCTCGACCGGGGGGCGAGTCCGTTACCGGACAAAATCGGTTCATTGTTGCAAGAGTCGCGCTGGCTGGGCGTCGGCGCGGTTGCCCTGTTCCTCATCCTGGCTTTGTGGGGCTTTGATCGCAACGATCCGGGCTGGTCTCATGCCGTCGTCACCAGCGCCCTGCACAATCCGGCTGGCCGGGTTGGCGCCTGGGTGGCCGATTTGCTGCTCTACATTTTTGGCCTTTCCGCCTGGTGGTGGGTGGTCTTGCTCGGCATGTCGGTGTGGTGGGGGGCGCTTCGCCTGAAAACGGGCGCTGACGAAGACCGCCGACCGCTGGTGATCGCCCTCGGCGGCTTCGTTTTGCTGTTGCTGGCGAGTTCGGCCCTGGAAGCCCTGCGTTTTTACTCGCTGCGGGCGGAACTGCCGCTCGCGCCGGGCGGGATGCTGGGCCTCGAAATCAGCCGTTTGTTGAGCCATCAACTCGGCTACACCGGCGCGACGCTCTTTCTGCTTCTGGCGATTGCCGCTGGCTGGAGTATTTTTTCCGGCATGTCCTGGCTGTGGGCTTGCGAACGCTTTGGCTATTTGCTCGAAGCCCTGGTCGGGCTGGTCATCGGTCGCATCGAAGCCTGGCGCGACCGGCGCATTGGCCGCGAAGTGGCGCAGCAGCGCGAAGTGGTGGTCGAAGAAGAAAAACGCCGCAGCGAACTGCACGAGCCGATCATCATCGAGCCGCCGCCGGTGGTCGAGTCGCCGGTCTCGAAAAAGGCGGAAAAGCGCGTCGAGCGCGAAAAACAGGCGCTGCTGTTCCCCGAAGCCGTGCTGGGCGGGGCGCTGCCGCCCCTGCATCTGCTTGACCCCGCGCCGTCCGCGACCGAAGCGGTGAGCGCCGAGACGCTGGAATTCACTTCGCGCCAGATTGAAATGAAACTCGCCGATTTCGGCGTCCAGGTCAAAGTGCTGGCGGCGATGCCGGGGCCGGTCGTCACCCGTTACGAAATCGAACCGGCGGTCGGCGTCAAAGGCGCGCAGGTGGTCAATCTCGCCCGCGATCTGGCGCGCGCCCTGGCGCTGATGTCGATCCGCGTCGTCGAAACCGTACCCGGCAAATCGTGCATGGCGCTCGAATTGCCCAATGCCAGGCGGCAGACGGTCAAACTCTCCGAAATCATTTCGAGCAAACCCTACAACGACATGAGCAGCCCGCTGACCGTTTGCCTCGGCAAAGACATCAGCGGTCTGCCGGTGGTCGCCGACCTCGCCAAAACGCCGCATTTGCTGGTGGCGGGGACGACCGGCTCGGGCAAATCGGTCGGCGTCAACGCCATGATTTTGTCCATGCTCTACAAATCCGAGCCGGAACAGGTGCGCCTCATCATGGTCGACCCGAAAATGCTCGAACTCTCCATCTACGAGGGCATCCCGCATTTGCTCGCGCCAGTCGTCACCGACATGAAACAGGCCGCCAACGCGCTGCACTGGTGCGTGACCGAGATGGAAAAGCGTTACAAACTGATGTCGGCAATGGGCGTGCGTAACATCGCCGGATTAAACGGCAAGATCAAGGAAGCCGAAAAGAAAGGCGAGCACATCCCCAACCCGCTGACGCTGACGCCGGAAGCGCCGGAACCCTTGAAAACGCTGCCTTACATCGTCGTCATCATCGACGAATTGGCCGACCTGATGATGGTGGTCGGCAAAAAAGTCGAGGAACAAATCGCCCGACTGGCGCAAAAAGCCCGCGCTTCCGGCATCCATCTGGTGCTGGCGACGCAGCGGCCCTCGGTCGATGTCATCACCGGCCTGATCAAAGCCAACATCCCGACCCGCCTCTCCTTTCAGGT
>JAITWU010000053.1 GCA_031285115.1 Azonexus sp.
GGGCGAATGGCGGGGTTTCGCAAAGCACTGCTTTGCGCCGCCTGAGCGGGTTCGCCATGCAGGGCGAACCCCGGAGAGGGAAAGAGGGTGAGGGGGTGAGGCTGACGGGAGACTCAACCCAGCCCTCACCCCCGGCCCCTCTCCCGCAGGCGGGAGAGGGGAGGTACTGCTCTCCTCTCCCCACGGACTTCTGCCGCGCATTCCCAAGGGAAAGAAGCCTATCAGCCGCTCTCGGCAGGCGCTTCATGCCATTGCCCCCGCGCTCAATCTTGCGCCACCGGCTCGGCGTACAGATCGTGGTGATCGGCGTCGACCACCCGCGCTTGCAGAAAATCGCCGGGCGCGGCGGCAAAAAAGCCGTCGAGGTACACCAGTCCGTCGATTTCCGGCGCGTCGGCTTTGGAGCGGGCGATCACGCCTTCGTCGTCGACTTCATCGACCAGCACTTCGATCACGCGGTCGATTTTGGCGGCCAGTTTGGCGGCGGAAATATCTTCCTGCACCTGCATCAGCCAGCGGCGGCGGTCTTCGCGCACGGTTTCGGGCAACTGGCCGGGCAGGTCGTTGGCGGCAGCGCCCGCGACCGGCGAATAGGCAAAGGCGCCGACGCGATCGAGGCGGGCGGTTTCGAGAAACTCGATCAACTGGTCGAAATCGGCATCGGTCTCGCCGGGAAAGCCGGTGATGAAGGTCGAGCGGATGACCAGTTCGGGGCAGATTTCACGCCATTTGTTGATGCGTTCCAGCGTATTTTCGGCGGAAGCGGGCCGCCGCATGGCTTTGAGGATTTTCGGGCTGGCGTGCTGAAACGGCACATCGAGGTAGGGCAGAATTTTGCCCTCGGCCATGAGCGGAATCACTTCATCGACCGATGGATAGGGATAAACGTAATGCAGCCGGACCCAGATGCCGAAGCTCGCCAGCGCCTCGCACAGTTCCTTGAGCCGCGTTTTGACCGGGCGACCGCCCCAGAACTGGGTGCGATATTTGACATCGACGCCGTAGGCGCTGGTGTCCTGCGAAATGACGAGAATTTCCTTGACGCCCGCGCGGGCGAGGTTTTCGGCTTCCGCCAGAACGTCGCCGACCGGGCGCGAGACGAGCGGGCCGCGCAGCGAGGGGATGATGCAAAAGGCGCAATCGTGGTTGCAGCCTTCAGAAATTTTCAGGTAGGCGAAATGCGCGGGCGTCAGCCGGATGCCCTGCGGCGGCACGAGATCGGCATAGGGGTCGTGCGGTTTGGGCAGGTGGCGGTGCACGTGGCCCATCACTTCTTCCAGCGCGTGCGGTCCGGTCACCGCCAGCACGGCAGGATGCGTGGTTTGGACAATATCGCCCTTGGCCCCGAGACAGCCGGTGACGATGACTTTGCCGTTTTCGTTCAAGGCTTCGCCAATGGCGTCGAGCGACTCCTCGATGGCCGCGTCGATAAAGCCGCAGGTGTTGACGATGACCAGATCGGCCTCGTCGTAAGCGGATGAAATTTCATAACCTTCGGCCCGCAGGCGGGTCAGGATCAATTCGGCGTCACTGCCCGCCTTGGGGCAGCCGAGGGAAACAAAACCGACCGTTGGCAAAGAAATCAAATTTGTCATATAGAAAACCTATCCGGGCAGGCCGGGGAAAAGGGTCGTATTTTACGGTTAAGCGCGACTGCACAACGTCTTGCCATGCCTTTCCGTTACAAATGTCACAAGGAATCACCCTCGAGCCATACCGAAAAAATGGTAAAAGTAACTACTCTGATAAAAAACTCGAGGTAAGAAAATGTCATTATCCCTGAAAAGTCGATTGTGGTTGTTGGGCATCGTTTGTTCCGTTGGTCTGGTGCTGCTGGCGCTCATGGCGCTATACGACTCGGAGTATTCCAAAAAGAGTCTGCTTTCCTTCGTCGACAACGATATCAAGCTTGAACGCGACATCACCAGTCTCTACGCCAACGGCTCGCAGATGGGGCAGTCGATTCGCAATATGTGGCTCGACCCGACCGACCCGACGGCTTATAAAATCTACGTCGAGACCCAGGCGCACTTTGCCGAAGAACAGCCCATCCTGTCTGATTTGCTGAAAAAAACCGGCAACAAGGTCGACATCGCCGAACGCCTCACCACCAACGCCCAAAAGTGGTATCCCCTGCAGGCCCGGATCATCGACCTGATCAAAAACGGGCGGGAAGCCGAAGCGCGCGCCCTGCTGGCATCAACGGAAACCCCCTTGTGGCGCCAAATCCGCCAGGATCTGCGTGATCTGCGCCAACATGCGGAAGACTCCGTCGCCACCCGGCGCAACGAAATGCTCAATGACCTCAGCACCGCGCGCAATGTGTCGCTCGCCCTTTCGGCCCTGTGCTTCATCTTCGTCGTCATTGTCATCACCTATGTTGCCCGCGGCGTCTTTATCCAGATTGGCGGCGAACCGGCGCGCGTCGCCTCGGCGCTCCGCCGCATGGCGGGCGGTGATCTGACCGGCAACGAAATCGCACAGACCGGCAGTAGCGCCAACAACAAGCAAAGCATTGTCGCCTCGATCATCGACATGCAGTCGAACATCAAAGCCCTGATCGGCGAAACGATGCAGAGCGCCAATTCGGTCGTCAGCGAGAGCGGCTCCATTCGTCAGGACGCCAACCGGCTATCGACCATTGCCGAAGAACAAAGCGCCTCGACCAACGCCATTGCCGCCGCCATCAAGGAATTGACCATTGCCATCAACTCCATGTCCGATCACGCCAACAAGGCCCACACCCTGGCTGACAACTCGGCCCATGAAGGTGAAATCACGGTTGAGACGGTTGCCATTGCCAACAGCGCCATCATCAATATCGCCGAGACCATGCAGAACGCCTCGGCAACCATGGAGCAGCTCTCGGACAAAGTTGGCGACATCAGCCATATCGTCCAGACCATCCGCGACATCGCCGACCAGACCAACCTGCTCGCCCTCAACGCCGCCATTGAAGCCGCCAGGGCCGGCGAACAGGGACGCGGCTTCGCCGTCGTTGCCGACGAAGTGAGAAAACTCGCCGAGCGGACCATGCTCTCGACGCAAGAAATCGCCAGCATTGTCGGCGGCATTGTCGACGCCAGCGATCTGGCGAAACAAACCATGACCGAAGCACAACAAAAAGCGCAGGACGGCAGCGAGAAAACCGCCATCGTCCAGAGCACCGTCACGGCCATGGCCCAATCCGCCGCCAATGTCTGCGCCGCCATCGACGCCATCGCCGCCGGTCTCGTCGAACAAAGCGCCGCCAGCGACAGCATTGCCGACCGCGTCGAACACATCGCCCAAGGCATCGACGAAACCCACAAAGCCTCCCAGGGCACCGTCCGTCACGCCGATACCCTGTCAAGCCTCTCTGACACCTTGAGCGGGAGCGTCGGCAAGTTCAAGGTGTGAGGCGGGCAAAACCCGCAACACACCGGCTTCGACCAGCAAGCGGTCGATCTCCGCCGTCGTTTTGACCGGGCGCAGGCGCTGGTACAAATCGGCGGCGGGCGCATAGTTGCGGCGCAACAAAGCCAGCCATTGCTTGAGGCGACCACCGGCGTGGGCAGGCAGCACCCGCTGCCGCACGCCCAGCCAGTAAGCGGCGACGCCGGGCATCACCTCATCCC
>JAITWU010000072.1 GCA_031285115.1 Azonexus sp.
GGCGATTTATCTCAACCCGCATTTCCGCGATGCGGCGCTGGCGCACGCTTTGTCCGCAGGTCTCGACGCTGCCGGGCTGACGGCGCACCGGGTCGGCGAAGGCTATGCCGGAGACGGACTGGCTGGCTGGGTCGGCGTCGATGAGGATTGGGCGACAAAGGCCGCGCACGCCAAACTCCTCGTCTCAGCGCCCGGCATGGCGGCCCTGTCCATCGCCCAGGTTTATCAGCGGCCCATTTTGCTGGTATTGACCGATCAGCCCGAACAGGCAGCCAACGCCGCGCGGGCGGCGCAACTGGGCCTCAAACACCGCGCCGTGATCTGGCGTGGCGATGGCGCGCAATTTGAGGCGCAAGTCAAAGAAGCGGCAGCCGATTTGACGCGCGACGCCGCCCGGCAAGCGCCCGCCGCAGAAGGCCGCGAACGCGCGCAGATGCGCGTCGAGGCATGGGTGGAGCGCATCTTCGCCCTCGGCGCAGACGCGCCGCCGCCCGCCGCCAATCGACTGCGCGAAAGGCAACCGTCATGAGGCCTGCGCCTACTCGCAAGGGCTGGCTCAATCCCCAATCCGCCGCGCGGCGGGCGGCGCTTGCCGCGCTGTCGCTGGCGGCGGGGCTGACCCTCTTCCTCCTCCTCGCCCACAGCGTAACGCCGCGCTACAGCCTGGTCACGGCGATCGACGCGCAAATTCCCTTCCTCCCGTGGTCATGGCTCTTCTATGCGGGTTTCTTTCCCTCTGTCATCGCCGCTTCCGCTGTGGCGAAACCGGCCGCCTTCGACGCCTTCCTCCGCGCAGTCCTGTTGGCTTTCGTCATCGGCATGGCCTCTTTCGCGCTCTTTCCCGAAGCCGTGCCGCGCCCCGATCCAGCGGTCATTGACAACGCTTTCCTGCGCCAGCGCGTCACCCGCCTGTGGGCGCTCGATCCCGCCGTCAATGGCTTTCCCAGTCTGCATGTCGCCGTCACCTGCCTGATGTGCCGGATGCTGATTACATCATGCCGGAGCGGGCTGGTTCAGACCTTGGTCATCGTCCTCGGCGCGCTGATTTGCCTCTCGACGCTGACCTTCAAGCAGCACACGCTGGCCGACGCGCTGGGCGGCGTCCTGTTGGCGGCGCTCTGCGCCTTCCTCAGTCAGCGTTGGCGGAGGCCAACATGAACGCCAGCAGCTTCCAGCCCGACGCCCGGCTGTTCCGCTTGCAGCCGTGGTCAAACGCCCTGGCGCTGGCGGCGGACTGGGCGCTCATCGCGCTGTCGTTCGCCCTCGCCAGTGTCGCGCCGCATCCGCTCGTTTACCTGCTCGCCGCCATCGTCATTGCGCGCAGCCAACTGGCGCTCACCGTCATCATGCACGAAGCCGCGCACGGCCTGCTCGCGCCGGGTCGGCGCAATGACACGCTCGGCCAGTGGCTCGCCGCCGGGCCACTGTGGCTCTCCCTGGCGAGCTACCGCGCCGGTCATCTCAAACACCACCGCGCGCCGATGGCCCCGGACGACCCGGTGGCGCGCATCTTCGCCGTCGATGATTATCCGCTGACGCGCCGCCAACTCACTGGCCGCCTGCTCGCCCACGCCTGCGGCCTCGGCTACTGCCAGACCGCCTATAAATTGCTGCGCGGCGACTTCCGCGACGCCTTGCCCAAAGTCCCGAAATCACCCGCCCTCGTCATCCGGGAACTCGCCTCCATGCTGACCGGCAACGTCCTGTTGTTCGCTGCGCTGGCCCTGGCCGGACATCCGCTCATGTACGTCGGGCTGTGGATTTTGCCCTCCCTCACCCTGCTGCCGCTGGCCGGGCAAATCCGCGCCATCTTCGAGCACGCGGGACTGCCAGCCAACGCCGACCAGAGCCTCAATGCCCGCACCATCGTCAAACCCTCGTGGCAGACCTTTCTCTGCGGCCCGCACGGCATCCACTACCACATCGAACACCACCTCTTTCCGCGTCTTCCATTCCACAACCTGCCCCGCCTCCATCAGCAACTCGCGCAGCAGGGACTGCTCGCCGCCAATCTGCTCTACACCGGCTACGGGGCAGTATTGCGCGATGTCGTCAAACGGCCCGGATAGCGCAGTCGCCTCCGCCAACCTTGACCGCCAGCGCCGCGCCGATATAATCTTCGGGTTTTTCGCCGACCGGATGGTTACTCTCATGCGCAAGAAATTCGTGGCTGGAAACTGGAAGATGCACGGCAACCTCCAGCAGAATGCGCTGTTGCTGGAGCGGATCAAGGCGGCGGCTGGCAATCTGGCTTGTGATGTCGTTGTTTTTCCAACCTTTCCCTATCTTGCCCAGGCCCAGTCGTTGCTGGCTGGATCGACGGTAGACTGGGGGGCGCAGACGGTAAGCGAGCATCCACAGGGCGCTTATACGGGCGAGGTGGCGGCGGCGATGCTTGGCGATTTTGGTTGCCGCTATGCGTTGGTTGGCCATTCCGAGCGGCGCAGCCTGTTTGGCGAAAGCGATGCGACGGTGGCGGCAAAATTCGCGGCGGCGCAAACGGCGGGTCTCCTGCCCGTGCTTTGTCTGGGCGAAACCCTGGTCGAGCGCGAAGCGGGACAGACGCTGGCGGTGGTTGGTCGGCAGTTGGATGCGGTAGTGACGCGGGTTGGCATAGCCGCCATGCGCCGGGCGCTGATCGCTTATGAGCCGGTCTGGGCGATTGGCACGGGCGTGACGGCAAGCTCGGCGCAGGCGCAGGAGGTGCACGCCGCCATCCGGGCGCGGCTCTCCGCGCTGGATGCGGCGGTGGCGGGCGAAGCGCGTATTTTGTACGGCGGCAGCGTCAAACCGGGCAATGCGGCAGAACTCTTTGCCCAGCCGGATATTGACGGCGGCCTGATTGGCGGCGCGGCGCTGGTGGCGGATGATTTTCTGGCGATTTGCCAGGCAGCAAATGGATAGGCGGTAAAGATGAACTGGTTTTTTCCCCTGGTGTTGACGGTGCACATTCTGGTGGCGCTGGCGATCATCGGACTGGTGCTGATGCAGCACGGCAAGGGCGCGGACATGGGCGCGGCTTTCGGTAGCGGGGCTTCCGGCAGCCTGTTCGGGGCGACCGGCTCGGCCAATTTTTTGAGCCGGACGACGGGCATTCTGGCGGCGGTATTTTTCGCCACCAGCCTGACTTTGGCTTATGTTGCCTCAAATACGGTAAAAACGACTGGCAGCGTGATGCAGGAACCGTTACAATCGCAGTCTGTTCCAACGCCTGCCAATGCGGGCGCGGAAGCGCCAAAGACACCTGCTGAGGCAGGGTCAAAAGCAAACGATATTCCGAAGTAAGGCAGTATCTCCTGCCCGGCAGCGATTCCTCGCCGGACAGGATAAAAAGCAGTGCCGACGTGGTGAAATTGGTAGACACGCTATCTTGAGGGGGTAGTGGCGCAAGCTGTGCGAGTTCGAGTCTCGCCGTCGGCACCATAAACAGGGCGGAGGCCATCAGGGGCGCCGTTTCTTGACGAAAAACTGAATATTGGCGGCGGATGATGGAAAACTACTTTCCAATTCTGATGTTCGTGCTGGTTGGGGTTGTGGTTGGCGTGCTGCCGACGGCGCTAGGTTTTGTGCTTGGCCCGAACAAACCCGACCCGGAGAAGCTCTCTCCCTACGAGTGCGGCTTCGAGGCTTTTGAGGATGCGCGCATGAAGTTCGATGTGCGCTACTACCTGATCGCCATCCTCTTCATTCTGTTCGATCTGGAAATCGCCTTCCTCTTCCCGTGGGCGACCATTTTCAAGGATATTGTGGCGAGCGAGTCGATCCGGTTGTTCGGCTTTATCGAAATGCTCGTCTTCGTCGTCATTCTGGTCATCGGCTATGTCTATGCCTGGGCCAAAGGCGCGCTGGAGTGGGAATAAGAGATGGCTATCGAGGGGATTCTGCAGGAAGGCTTTGTCACCACCACGGCGGACAAGCTCATCAATTACGTGCGCAACGGCTCGATGTGGCCGATGACTTTCGGCTTGGCCTGTTGCGCCGTCGAAATGATCCATGCCGGTGTCGCGCGTTATGATCTCGACCGCTTCGGCATCGTTTTTCGCGCCAGCCCGCGCCAATCCGACGTGATGATCGTCGCTGGCACGCTGACCAACAAAATGGCCCCGGCGCTGCGTAAGGTTTACGACCAGATGGCCGAGCCGCGCTGGGTCATTTCCATGGGTTCCTGCGCCAATGGCGGCGGTTATTACCATTATTCCTATTCCGTGGTGCGCGGTTGTGATCGCATCGTTCCCGTCGATATCTACGTTCCCGGCTGCCCGCCGACGGCGGAGGCGCTGATTTACGGCATCCTCCAGTTGCAGAACAAGATTCGCCGCACCAATACCATCGCCCGTTAATTGCCGAGATTGCCCGTATGTCCGCCAAGCTGGAAACGCTGAGTCAAAATTTGCAAAGGCATTTCGGCGACAAGCTGAAGTCGCAGAAACTCGCCCTCGGTGAAGTCACCATCGAAGTCGCCGCCGCCGACTATCTGGCGGTGATGACCACCTTGCGCGATGAGCCGGAACTCGGCTTCGAGGAAATCACCGATCTGTGCGGCGTCGATTATTCCACTTACGGCGATGGCGACTGGCCGGGCAAACGCTTTGCCGCCGTCTCGCACCTTCTGTCGATTGCCAACAACTGGCGGCTGCGCGTTCGCGTCTTTGCCGAGGATGACGCCTTTCCCACGGTCGACTCGGTGACCGGGGTGTGGAAGAGCGCCAACTGGTTCGAGCGCGAGGCGTTCGACCTCTACGGCATCGCGTTCACCGGCCACGAAGATTTGCGCCGCATCCTCACCGACTACGGTTTCATCGGCCACCCCTTCCGCAAGGATTTCCCGGTTTCCGGCCATGTCGAAATGCGTTATGACCCCGATCAGGGGCGCGTCATTTACCAGCCGGTGACCATCGAACCCCGCGAAAACACGCCGCGCATCCGGCGCGAAGACAGCTACGGGGGGCCGGCACATGGCTGATATTCACAATTACACGCTCAACTTCGGCCCGCAGCACCCGGCGGCGCACGGCGTGCTGCGTCTGGTGCTCGAACTCGACGGCGAAGTCGTCCACCGCGCCGACCCGCACATCGGCCTCCTCCACCGCGCCTCCGAAAAACTGGCGGAAACCCGCACCTGGGTCCAGGCCATGCCCTATATGGATCGCCTCGACTACGTGTCGATGATGTGCAACGAGCACGCCTACTGCCTCGCTACCGAAAAACTGCTCGGTATCGAAGTGCCGGAGCGCGGCAGGTACATCCGCACCATGTTCGACGAGGTCACCCGCATCCTCAACCATCTCTTGTGGCTCGGCTGTCACGCCCTCGACGTTGGCGCGATGACCATGGCCCTCTACACCTTCCGCGAACGCGAAGACTTGATGGACGTGTACGAGGCTGTTTCCGGCGCTCGTCTGCACGCCGCCTATTACCGTCCGGGCGGCGTTTACCGCGATCTGCCGGACCGTATGCCGCAATACCGCGAATCGACCTGGAGCAATGCGCAAAAGGTGGCCGCGCGCAACGCCAACCGCAGCGGCTCGCTGCTCGATTTTCTTGAAGATTTCACCAACCGCTTTCCGGGCTATCACGCCGAATATCACACGCTCTTGACCGACAACCGCATCTGGAAGCAGCGGCTGGTCGATGTCGGCATCGTCTCGCCTGAGCGCGCCATGCAGATGGGCTTTACCGGGGCGATGCTGCGCGGTTCGGGCATCGCCTGGGATTTGCGCAAAAAGCAGCCTTACGCCGCCTACGACAAGGTCGATTTCGACATCCCGGTCGGCGTCAATGGCGACAGTTACGACCGCTATCTGGTGCGCATGGAAGAAATGCTCCAGGCCAACCGCATCATCAAACAGTGCATCGCCTGGCTGCGTGAGAATCCCGGTCCGGTCATCACCGATGATTACAAGGTCGCGCCGCCGCCGCGCGCCGACATGAAGTCAAACATGGAAGAGCTGATCCATCACTTCAAGCTCTTTTCCGAAGGCATCCACGTGCCGCCGGGCGAGGTTTATGCCGGTATCGAACATCCCAAGGGCGAGTTCGGCATCTATTTCATTTCCGACGGCGCCAACAAGCCCTACCGCATGAAAATTCGCGCCCCCGGCTATGTCCATCTGCAAGGCATGGATGAAATGGCTCGTGGTCACATGCTGGCCGATGTCGTCACGATCATCGGCTCCCAGGATATTGTTTTTGGCGAGATCGACCGCTGATGTTTTCCGCTCAAACACTCGAAAAATTCGCCCGCGAAGTGGGCAAATATCCAGCCGATCAGAAGCAGTCGGCGGTCATGGCCTGCCTCGCCCTCGCCCAGGAAGAAAAAGGCTGGCTGCCCGCCGAGGTGATCGAAGCCGTTGCCGCCTATCTCGGCATGGCCCCCATCGCCGTCTGGGAAGTGGCGACTTTCTACAATATGTACGACCTGAAACCGGTCGGCCAATACAAGATCACAGTCTGCACCAACCTGCCCTGCGCCCTTTCCGGCGGTTATCACGCCGGTGAGTATTTGCAGAAAAAGCTCGGCATCGGCTATGGCGAAACGACGGCGGACGGCAAATTCACGCTCAAGGAAGGCGAGTGCATGGGCGCTTGCGGCGACGCGCCGGTGTTCATCGTCAACAACCGCTCGATGTGCAGCCACATGCACCCGGAACAGATCGACAAGCTCATCGAGGAGTGCAAATAATGGCCATGCTGGGTTCGATCAACGGCGTCCTGATGGCCGGGCTGGACGGTGATAACGGCTGGCGTCTGAAAGATTACATGGCGCGCGGCGGTTACGCCCAGTTGCAGCGCATTCTCGAAAACAAGGTGGCGCAGGAAGAAGTCATCGGCGAAGTCAAAAAATCGGTGCTGCGCGGTCGCGGCGGCGCCGGTTTTCCGACCGGCCTCAAATGGTCTTTCATGCCGCGCGCCTTCCCCGGCGACAAATACGTCGTCTGCAATACCGACGAAGGCGAGCCGGGCACCTTCAAAGACCGCGACATCATGCGCTACAACCCGCACGCGGTCATCGAAGGCATGGCGATTGCCGCCTATGCGATGGGCGCGGGCTGCGGTTACAACTACATTCACGGCGAAATCTGGGAAATCTACCAGCGTTTCGAGGAAGCCCTCGACGAAGCGCGCGCCGCCGGTTTCATTGGCCAGAACATTCTCGGCTCCGGCTTCAATTTTGAACTGTTCGCCCATCACGGCTACGGTGCTTACATCTGCGGCGAGGAAACGGCCCTGCTCGAATCCATCGAAGGCAAAAAAGGCCAGCCGCGCTTCAAGCCGCCCTTCCCGGCTTCTTTCGGCCTCTACGGGAAGCCGACCACGATCAACAATACCGAGACCTTCGCCGCCATTCCCTTCATCCTCAAAATGGGCGGCGAGGACTACCTCAATCTCGGCAAGCCGAACAATGGCGGCACCAAGCTTTTTTCCGTTTCCGGCCATGTCAATCGTCCCGGCAATTACGAAGTGCCGCTCGGCACGCCCTTCGCCACCCTGCTTGAGATGTGCGGCGGAATGCGCGGCGGGCGCAAACTCAAAGCCGTCATCCCCGGCGGCTCCTCGGCTCCGGTGCTGCCCGCTGACCTCATCATGGACTGCACCCTCGATTACGATTCGATCAGCAAGGCCGGGTCGATGCTCGGTTCCGGCGCGGTCATCGTCATGGACGAGACGGTGTGCATGGTCAAGGCGCTCGAACGCCTCTCCTTTTTCTATCACGAAGAATCCTGCGGCCAGTGCACGCCCTGCCGCGAAGGCACGGCCTGGATGCACAAGGTGGTGCAGCGCATCGAAAACGGCCAGGGCAAGCCGGGGGATCTCGATCTCCTGAACAGCGTGCTCGGCAATATCGCGGGCCGCACCATCTGCGCCCTGGGCGATGCGGCGGCCTTTCCGGTGCAGAGTTTCATCAAGCATTTCCGCAGCGAATTTGAGTATCACATCGAACATAAACGCTGTCAGGTGCCCACCGATGTGCAATGGGCGGGCAGCGGGTTCCACAGGATTCCGGCCTGACGGCCCCGGTAATGGAAGAATAGCGACATGCTGGAAATCGAAATCGACGGCAAAAAAGCAGAAGTGCCCGATGGCAGCACGGTGATGGACGCCGCGCAGCAACTGGGCGTCTACATTCCGCATTTCTGCTACCACAAAAAATTGTCGATCGCCGCCAACTGCCGGATGTGTCTGGTGCAGGTGGAAAAAGCGCCGAAGCCCCTGCCCGCCTGCGCGACGCCGGTGACCAACGGGATGAAGGTGTTTACCCACTCGGAACTCGCGGTCAAAGCGCAAAAGGGCGTGATGGAGTTCCTCCTCATCAACCACCCGCTCGACTGCCCGATCTGCGACCAGGGCGGCGAATGCCAGTTGCAGGACATGACGGTCGGCTACGGCCCGATGAAGAGCCGTTATACCGAAGAAAAACACGTCGTTTTCCACAAAAACGTCGGGCCGCTCATTTCGATGGAAGAAATGAGCCGCTGCATCCACTGCACCCGTTGCGTCCGCTTCGGCCAGGAAATTGCCGGCATCATGGAACTCGGCATGGCCAACCGCAACATGCACTCGGAAATCACCACCTTTGTTGACCGCTCGGTCGATTCCGAACTGTCGGGCAATATGATCGACCTCTGCCCGGTCGGCGCGCTCACTTCCAAGCCCTTCCGCTACACCGCCCGCACTTGGGAATTGCAGCGCCGCCGCTCGGTCAGCCCGCACGATTCGGTCGGCGCCAATCTCGTCGTCCAGGTCAAGCACGACAGCGTGATGCGCGTCCTGCCCTATGAAAACGAGGCCGTCAACGAGTGCTGGATTACCGACAAAGAGCGTTTTGCCTATCAGGCGCTCAATTCGGAGCAACGCCTCTTGAAACCGATGGTCAAGCAGGGCGGCGAATGGCGCGAGGTCGACTGGAACGTCGCCCTCGATTACGTCGCCCACGGCCTCAAAGATGTAACCCGCCAGCATGGCGGCGATGCCGTCGCGGCGCTGGCAAGCCAGCAGAGCACGGTCGAGGAACTGTTCCTCGCCAGCAAGATCATGCGCGGCCTGGGCAGCGGCAATATCGACTGCCGCGCCCGCCGGAGCGATTTTTCCGCCGACGGCAAAGGCGCCGGGACGCCGTGGCTTGGCTTGCGTCTGGCTGAAATCAACGATCTCGATGCGGCGCTGGTGGTCGGCTCCTTCCTCCGGAAAGATCACCCGCTGATTGCCCAGCGTCTGCGTCAGGCGGCGAAAAAAGGCGGCAAGGTCAGTCTGCTTTCGGTGACGGGCGACGATCAACTGATCAAATTGCACGAGCAGGTCGTCGTTGCGCCAGCCCAACTGGCGGCGGCGCTCGGCGCTGTCGTCAAGGCGGCGGCTGAAGCAAAGGGCGCGGCGGCTCCCGCCGGGTTGGAAAATGTCACGGTCGACACCACCGCCCAAGCAATTGCTAGTAGTTTGCTCGCTGGCGAAAAACGCGCCATTTTGCTCGGCAATGTCGCCACCCAATCCGCCGCCGCCGCGCAACTGCACACGCTGGCGCAGGAACTGGCGCGGCTGACCGGCGCGAGCTTCGGCTTCCTCGGCGAGAGCGGCAATACGGTTGGCGCTCATGCGGCGGGTGCTTTGCCGACCAGGGCCAATGCCCGGCAGATGTTCGCCCAGCCGCGCAAAGCCTATGTCCTGATGGGCGTCGAGCCGGAACTCGATTGCGCCGACCCGCAATTGGCCCTCGGCGCTTTGCAACAGGCCAGCCTCGTCGTCTTCATGTCGGCCTTCAAAAATGCGCGGGCGCTCGACTACGCCGACGTGCTGCTGCCAATTGCGCCCTTTACCGAAACCGCCGGGACTTTCGTCAATACCGAAGGCCGCATCCAAGGCTTCAACGGCGTCGCCAAGGCGCAGGGTGATTGCCGCCCGGCCTGGAAAGTGCTGCGCGTGCTCGGCAACGTTTTGAATCTCGATGGCTTTGATTACGCTTCCAGCGAAGCCGTGCGTGACGAGGCGCTCGGTCAGGGCAAGGAGTTCGTCTCCGGCCTCGACAACGGCATCAACGGTCTGGCTATCGCACTGCCATCGGCGGTCGAAGGTTTGCAGCGCATCGCCGATGTGCCGATCCATTTCGCCGACCCGCTCGCCCGGCGCGCGCCCGCCCTGCAACAGACGGCGGACGCTGCCGCGCCGACGGCCCGCATGTGCCGCCAGACCTTGAATGCCTTGGGCCTCGCAGCCGCCAGCGCCGTCAAAGTCCGGCAGGGGAATGGCGCGGCGGTGTTGCCGCTGGTTGCCGACGAGTCGGTTCCGGCGGGTTGCGTCCGGGTGGCGGCGGCGCATGTCAGCACAGTCGGTCTGGGCGGCATGTTCGACCCGATTTCCGTGGAGGGCGCGTAAATGGACGCCGTGATCAATTTCGGCGCGGGCCTGTTCGGCGCCGCCTGGCCCGCTGTGTGGACGCTGGTCAAAATTGTCGCCATCGTGCTGCCGCTGTTGCTCGGCGTCGCTTATCTGACGCTCGCCGAACGCAAAGTCATCGGTTTCATGCAGGTGCGCATCGGCCCCAACCGGGTTGGCCCCTATGGCCTGATCCAGCCGATTGCCGACGGCTTGAAGCTCCTGTTCAAGGAAGTGCTCGTTCCCGGCAACGCCAGCAAGGGCATTTTCCTCATCGCCCCGATGCTGGCTTTCGGCCCGGCGCTGGCCGCCTGGGCGGTGGTCCCTTTCACCGACACGCTGGTGCTCGCCAATATTGACGCGAGTCTCCTCTACATCATGGCCATCACCTCGATGGGCGTGTACGGCATCATCCTTTCCGGCTGGGCTTCCAACTCCAAATACGCTTTCCTCGGGGCCATGCGCTCGGCGGCGCAAATGGTGTCCTACGAAATCGCCATGGGCTTTTCGCTGCTCTGCATTTTGATGGTCTCCAACAGCCTCAATCTGGTGGAAATCGTCGGCGGCCAGCAAAAGGGGATGTTCGCCGGTTATGGCCTCAATTTCCTGTCATGGAACTGGCTGCCGCTGTTGCCGATGTTCGTCGTCTATCTCATTTCCGGCACGGCGGAATTGAACCGCGCACCGTTTGACGTGGCCGAAGGCGAATCGGAAATCGTCGCCGGTTTCCATGTCGAATATTCCGGCATGGCTTTCGCGCTCTTCTTCCTCGCCGAATATTCCAACATGATCCTGGTCGCCACGCTGACCTCGCTCCTGGTCCTCGGCGGCTGGTCGTCGCCGCTCGGCTTTCTGCCGGATGGCGTCTGGTGGCTGCTGGCCAAGATTTCCTGCATCCTGTTCCTCTATCTCTGGTTCCGCGCCACTTTCCCGCGCTATCGCTACGACCAGTTGATGCGTCTGGGCTGGAAAGTGTTTTTGCCGATCTGTCTGATCTGGCTCGTTGTCGTCGGCGTCTGGATGATGTCGCCGCTGAGTATCTGGAAGTGAGGGGCGCATCATGGGTTCGATGAAGGAAGTCTTCAACAGCCTCTTTCTCAAGGAGTTGCTCAAGGGCATGTCGGTGACGGGCAAGTATTTCTTCGCCCGCAAGATCACCGTTCAATACCCCGAAGAAAAAACGCCGCAGAGTTTCCGCTTTCGCGGTCTGCACGCGCTGCGCCGTTATGAGAGCGGCGAGGAACGCTGCATCGCCTGCAAGCTGTGCGAAGCGATCTGCCCGGCGATGGCGATCACGATCGAGGCCGAACCGCGCGACGATGGCTCGCGCCGCACCACCCGTTACGACATCGACCTGACCAAGTGCATTTTCTGCGGTTTCTGCGAAGAAGCCTGCCCGGTCGACGCCATCGTCGAAACGCGGATTTTTGAATACCACGGCGAAAAGCGCGGCGACCTCTACTACACCAAGCCGATGCTGCTCGCCAACGGCGACCGCTATGAAGCCCAGATTGCCGAAGACCGCGCGCTCGACGCGCCTTACCGCTGACAGGTGACTGCGATGGATTTTCAGACTTTCGTTTTCTACTTTCTGTCGGCCATTCTGGTCTTCGCCGCGCTGCGCGTCATTACCGCGCGCAACCCGGTTCATGCCGCGCTGCATCTGATTCTCGCCTTCTTCACCTGCGGCGGCATCTGGGCCTTGCTGCAAGCGGAGTTTCTCGCCATCGCCATCATCCTCGTCTATGTCGGCGCGGTCATGGTGCTGTTCCTCTTTGTCGTGATGATGCTCGACATCAATCTCGACCGCATCCGCCAGGGGTTCTGGAATTATCTGCCGCTCGGGGCCGTGCTCGGCCTCCTCATGGTGATGGAAATGGGTCTGGTGCTCGGCAACAAGGCGCTCCAGATACCGGCCTCGACAGTCGTCACGCCGCCCGGCGTATCGAACGTCAAGGAAATCGGCAAGATGATGTTCACCGATTTCGTCTATCCCTTTGAGCTGGCTTCCATCGTCCTTCTCGTCGGCATGATCGCGGCCATTGCGCTGACTTGGCGCGGGCGGAAAAAATCCAAATACGTCAACCCGAATCAGCAGGTGTTCGTCAAGGCGAAAGATCGCCTGCGCGTGCTGCAAATGCCGGTTGAAAAAGACTGAATTCCAAGACGATCATGCAAACACTTACGCTCTCGCACTTTCTCATTCTCGGCGCGATTCTGTTCGCCATCAGCATCGTCGGTCTCTTCCTCAACCGGAAGAATCTCCTGGTGCTGCTGATGACCATCGAACTGATGCTGCTCGCGGTCAATATGAATTTCGTGGCTTTTTCCCACTACCTCAATGATTTGTCGGGGCAGATTTTCGTCTTTTTCATCCTGACCGTCGCCGCGGCGGAATCGGCCATTGGTCTTGCCATCCTGATCGTGCTGTTCCGCAATCTGAAGAGCATCCACGTCGATGATCTGGACGAACTGAAGGGCTAAATGGACATGCAAGACAAGCTAAACCTCTATCTGCTCGTGCCGCTGGCGCCCCTGTTCGGGGCCATCATCGCCGGTCTGTTCTGCCGCGTCATTCCGCGCTGGGTGGCGCACACGGTTGCCATCGCCGGGGTTGCTGCGGCCTTTGTCGCCTCCGTGCTCATTTTTCAGGATGTGCAGGCCGGGCATACCTTCAACGGCCCGGTCTACACCTGGCTGACCAGCGGCAACTACAAATTTGAAGTCGGCTTCCAGATCGACGCCCTGACGACGACGATGATGCTGGTCGTCACCTTCGTCTCGCTCATGGTGCATATCTACACCATCGGCTACATGCAGGACGATCCCGGCTACAACCGCTTTTTCAGCTACATCTCGCTGTTTACCTTCTCGATGTTGATGCTGGTGATGGCCAACAACTTCATGCAGTTGTTCTTCGGCTGGGAGGCGGTCGGCCTCGTTTCCTACCTGCTCATCGGTTTCTGGTACACGCGGCCAACGGCTATTTTCGCCAATCTCAAAGCCTTTCTCGTCAATCGCGTTGGCGACTTCGGCTTTCTGCTCGGCATCGGCCTCGTCCTCGCCCATTTCGGCTCGCTCGATTACGCCACGGTCTTTGCCAAAGCGCCGGAACTGGCAACGGCGACCATCAACCTCTGGGGCGATCAGCAATGGTCGCTGATGACGGTCATCTGCATCTGCCTGTTCATCGGGGCAATGGGCAAATCGGCGCAAGTGCCACTACACGTCTGGCTGCCCGATTCGATGGAAGGCCCGACGCCGATTTCGGCCCTGATCCATGCGGCAACGATGGTCACGGCAGGTATTTTCATGGTCTCGCGCATGTCGCCGCTGTTTGAACTCTCGACCACGGCGCTCTCCTTCGTCATCGTCATCGGCGCCATTACCGCGCTGTTCATGGGCTTTCTCGGCATCATCCAGAACGACATCAAGCGCGTCGTCGCCTACTCGACCCTGTCGCAGCTTGGCTACATGACCGTGGCGCTTGGCGCGTCGGCCTATTCGGTGGCGATTTTCCACCTCATGACCCACGCCTTCTTCAAGGCGCTGCTCTTCCTCGCCGCCGGTTCGGTCATCATCGGTATGCACCACGATCAGGACATCCGCAATATGGGCGGCCTGCGCAAATACATGCCGATCACCTGGATCACCTCGCTGGTCGGCTCGCTGGCCCTGATCGGCACGCCCTTCATGGCCGGTTTCTATTCCAAGGATTCGATCATCGAGGCAGCCAAGCTATCGACCATCCCCGGCGCTGGCTTCGCCTACATCGCCGTGCTGGCCGGTGTTTTCGTCACCGCCTTCTACTCCTTCCGCATGTATTTCCTCGTCTTCCACGGCAAGGAGCGTTTCGGCAAGGCGCACGACGAACATCACGGACACGATGCGCACGCTGACAGCCACGATCATCACGGCCTCGCCCCCGGCCAGAAGCCGCACGAGACGCCGTGGGTGGTGACGCTGCCGCTCGTGCTGCTGGCGATTCCCTCGGTCTTCATCGGCTACATCGGCATCGGGCCGATGCTGGCGGGCGATTATTTCGCCGGAGCCATTCATGTCGACGCCGCCGCCCATCCGGGGCTGGCGCACTTCGTTGAAGAATTTCACGGAGCGGCGGCGATGGGCGTCCATGCCCTGACCCAGCCCCCGTTCTGGCTGGCCTTCGCTGGCGTGGCGCTGGCCTGGTTCTTCTACATGAAGCGCCCGGACATTCCCGCCGCCATTGCCCGCCGCTGCTCGGCCATCTACACCCTGCTCGACAACAAATACTACTTCGACAAATTCAACGAAGTGGTCTTCGCTGGCGGCGCGCGTCTGGTCGGCAAAGGCTTGTGGCGCGGTGGCGATGTCGGCGTGATCGACGGGCTGATCGTCAACGGCTCGGCCAAACTGGTCGGCTGGATCGCCGCCATCGTCCGCCTGTTCCAGACCGGTTACGTTTATCACTACGCTTTCACCATGATTATTGGCGTTTTCGTGCTGATGACCCTGTGGATGAACCGGGCCTAGCGTGAATAGTCTGCGGAAAAGCAAGGAATAACATGTCGAATCACCTGCTCTCTCTCGCCATCTGGCTCCCCATCGCCGCTGGCGTTATCGTCCTGCTCACCGGCTCCGACCGCAACGCGCCGCTGGCCCGGATGCTTGCCCTGGTCGGCGCGCTCGCCGGTTTTCTGGTGACCATTCCCTTGTGGGCGGCTTTCGATCCGGCCTATGTCGGGATGCAGTTTGTCGAGTTTTCGAACTGGATTCCCCGCTTCGACATCAATTACCACCTGGGTGTTGACGGCATCTCGATGTTGTTTGTCATCCTCAACGCCTTCGTCACCGTCATCGTCGTTATCGCTGGCTGGGAAGTGATTGGCAAAAAGGTGGCGCAATACAACGCCGCTTTCCTCATCATGTCGGGCCTCATGAACGGCATCTTCGCTTCGCTTGATGGCGTCTTGTTCTACGTCTTTTTCGAGGCTTCACTGATTCCGATGTATCTCATCATCGGCGTCTGGGGCGGCCCCAACCGCGTCTATGCGGCCTTCAAATTCTTCCTTTACACCCTGTTCGGCTCCCTGCTGTTCCTCTTGGCGCTCATCTACCTGTTTGTCCATTCCGGCACTTTCTCGATTCTCGACTGGCACCAGTTGTCGATTCCGCTTGGCGCCCAGATCTGGATTTTCCTCGCCTTCCTCATTGCCTTCGCCGTCAAGGTGCCGATGTGGCCGGTGCATACCTGGTTGCCGGATGCCCACGTCGAAGCGCCAACCGGCGGCTCCATCGTGCTCGCGGCCATTGCCCTGAAGCTCGGCGCTTACGGCTTTATCCGCTTCTCCCTGCCGATTGCGCCGGATGCTTCGCATCAACTCTCCGGCCTCATCATTGCGCTGTCGCTCATCGCCGTCGTCTATATCGGCTTCGTCGCGCTGGTCCAGGCCGACATGAAAAAACTGGTGGCCTACTCGTCAATCGCCCACATGGGTTTTGTCACCTTGGGCTTCTTCATGTTCAGCGCCCTTGGCGTCGAAGGCGCGCTGGTGCAGATGATTTCCCACGGTTTCGTTTCCGGCGCCATGTTCTTCTGTATCGGCGTCATGTACGACCGCGTGCACAGCCGCCAGATCGCCGATTACGGCGGCGTGGTGAACACCATGCCGAAGTTCGCCGCCCTGTTCATGCTGTTCTCGATGGCCAACGCCGGATTGCCAGCGACTTCGGGGTTTGTCGGCGAATTCATGGTCATTCTCGGCGCGGTCAAATTCAATTTCTGGATCGCCTTCGCCGCCGCCACCTCGCTCATCCTTGGCGCCGCCTACTCGCTGTGGATGTACAAGCGGGTCATCTTCGGCGAGGTCGCCAACCCGCATGTGGCCGAACTCTCCGACATCAACAAACGTGAATTTCTCATTCTCGGCGCGCTGGCCCTCTGTACGCTGTGGATGGGCCTCTATCCGCAACCCTTTACCGATGTCATGCACACTTCGGTAAACGAGCTGATCAATCACGTCAACACTCCCAAGATTCAATAAACGGTAGCCGACATGTTCGACAATTTCGTTGTCCCCAACCTTCAGCCCGCCGCCCCGGAAATCTTTCTCGTGGTCATGGCCTCGGCCATTCTGCTGATTGACCTGTTCATCAAGGACAGCCGGCGTACCGTGACCTTCGCCCTGAGCGTGCTGACGCTTCTGGGTTGCGCCGTGATCCAGTTTTTGACCTGGACGCCGGATATTACCTACACCTTCAGCAATATGTTCGTCGATGACCAGATGGCCGACGTGCTCAAACTGTTTCTCTACCTGGCAGTGGTCATGGTGCTGTTCTACTCGCGCGCCTATGTTGTTGACCGCAGCGAGATGAACAAGGGCGAATACTATGTGCTGACGCTGTTCGCCACGCTCGGCATGATGGTCATGATTTCGGCCAACAACTTCGTCACGGTCTATATCGGCATTGAATTACTGTCGCTGTCGCTGTACGCGATGGTGGCGATGAACCGCGCTTCGCTCGCAGCGAGTGAAGCGGCAATGAAATATTTTGTCCTCGGCGCACTGGCGTCCGGCCTCCTCCTCTACGGCATGTCGATGATCTACGGCGCCACCGGCAGCCTGGAAATCACCGCCATTGCCGAAGTCCTCCGCAATGGCGGGGCCAATGGCAATCTGCTCATCTTTGGCCTCATCTTCCTCATTGCCGGCATGGCCTTCAAGCTCGGCGTCGTGCCTTTCCACATGTGGATTCCCGATGTCTATCACGGCGCGCCGACCTCGGTCACGCTGCTGATCGGCTCGGCGCCAAAGCTCGCCGCCTTCGCCATCGTCATGCGCCTCCTCGTCAGCGGCCTGTTCCCCCTGGCGGCGGAGTGGCAGAACATGCTCATCATCATGGCTGTGCTGTCGATGGCAATCGGCAATCTGGCCGCCATCGCCCAGACCAATATCAAGCGAATGCTGGCCTATTCGGCTATTTCGCACATGGGCTTCATGCTGCTTGGCATTGTCTCCGGCGTTGTCGGCAGCGTTGATCCCGTCACCGGCGACATCATCCGCGATGCCCGCTTTGCCTTGAACGCCTACAGCTCCGCGATGTTTTACGTGGTCTCCTATGTCCTGATGAGCCTCGGCACTTTCGGCATGATTCTGCTCATGTCCCGCTCCGGTTTCGAGGCCGATACCCTCGACGATTTCAAGGGCCTCAACCAGCGCAGCCCGTGGTTCGCAGCAATCATGATGATGCTGATGTTCTCGATGGCTGGCATTCCCTTCTTTATCGGCTTCTTCGCCAAGTTCACCGTGCTCATGGCCGTCATTGCCGCCGGTTATATCTGGTTCGCCATTGTCGCCGTCCTGTTCTCACTGATTGGCGCTTTCTACTACCTGCGCGTCGTCAAGCTGATGTATTTTGATGCGCCGCAAGACGAAACGCCGATTGCCGCTGATGCCGACATGCGTCTGTTGATCTCGGCAAACGGCATTGCCGTTGCCTTGTTTGGCCTGTTCCCGCAGGTCATCATGACGCTATGCGCTTTCTCGCTGTTGCGTTCCCTGACGCCATGACCGGGCGGATGCCCGGGCATCCGCGTTGAAATCGCACATGGCGCAGGACGACAGTGGTCTGACGGAAACGGAAATCACTTCCGTCACCACATTCAAGGGCAAGCTGCTGGAAGTCCGTCAGGATCGGGTGCGGCTTCCGGGTGGCGGCGAATCGTTGCGTGAATACGTCATTCATCCCGGCGCCGTCGTTGTGCTGGCGCTGCTCGATAACGGCAAGCTGCTGTTTGAACGCCAGTTCCGCTATCCCTTGCGCCGTGTTTTCCTTGAACTGCCGGCCGGCAAAATCGACCCCGGTGAAGATATCCGGGAAACCGCCCGCCGCGAACTGCTGGAGGAAACCGGCTACGCCGCCAACGATTGGCGACATCTCGGCGTCATGCACCCGTGCATTGGCTATTCCAACGAACGCATCGAAATTTTTCTCGCCCGCAATCTCACTCGCATCGGCCCGCCGCAACTCGACGCCAACGAATTTCTCGAAGTTCTTGAACTCTCCCCCGCCGAGGCCCGGCAGGCGGTTTGGGACGGTCGCATCACCGACGCCAAGACGATCAGCGCCTTGTACTGGCTCGACCGCTGAAGCCCGGAGCCTTGCCGTCGAAATGACGGGCGTCTCATTCCATTAAATGGAATCAGCTCTTGAAGAAAAATTCCATTTTGATGCCGGCAATTTCGATGATGTCGTGATCGTTGAGCGGATACGCCTGAACGTCGATCACCCGGCCATTGAGCAGCGGGGATTTCTCGCCCTCGACGTGGGTGATGAAATAACCGTTTGGCCGACGGCTGATAACCGCCGTCTGCTGGCCGGGCTTGCCAAGCGTCGTCAAGGTTTTGGTCAGCACCATTTCCTTGCCGACATGGGGACCGTTGAGTAACTGAACGGCTGCCGTCGGCAATGCCGACGGCGACGGCGGCGCCGTCGATACACCCGTATGTGTGCGCGTCAGCGCATCGTTGGTCGGCACCAGCTCCATCTCGGAGGCGAGTTTAGCCAGAGCCTGGCGATTCTGGCCGGTCTTTTCGCCATCGCCCTCCACTTCGCTGCCGCTGGTCAAAAACTTGAGCCGGTATTTGCCCAATTCAACGATGTCGTTGTTGCGCAGGATGTGCTTTTTGACGGGCTGACCGTTGACCAGCGTGCCGTTGGTGCTGTCGAGGTCTTCGAGGAAAGAATCGCCGCGAATGGTGACGATCACGGCGTGCTCGCCGGAAATAGCCATATTGTCGATCTGGATCTCATTCTGCGGCTTGCGGCCAATCGTCAGGCGCTCCTTGTTGAGCACAATTTCTTTCAAGACCAGACCGTCCATCGACAGAATCAGTTTTGCCATCTCGTTCCCCGTTTATTTCATTGTCGCCCACAGATGCTGCCACCAGCCGCGCGGTACTGCATAGTCGCCCTGCACCCGGGTCAGAATCACCGAGATATTATCCCGTCCGCCGTAGTCATTTGCCAGACGCAGCAACTGTTCCGCCGCCAAATCCAGATTGCCGCCCATGGTCTGTAGCGTGATTTTGATCTCCTCGTCCTCGACCATCTCAGAAAGACCGTCGGAACACTGCAAGAAAAGATCGCCCGGTCGGGTGTCATGGATATGCACTTCGACGTCGACTTCGGCTTCGCCCCCAAGCGCCCTGGTCAGCAGATTGCGGGTATCGGAAAAACGGGCCTCCTCCGGATTGATCATGCCACTGTCAATTTGCTCCTGCAAAACTGAATGATCCTTGGTCAGCAGTTCAAAATGCTCATCGCGCAGACGATAGAGCCGCGAATCGCCGACATGGGCGACAGCGACCTGATTATCGTAAAACCAGGCGAGAACCACGGTCGTTCCCATCCCGAGATAGCGCGAATCGCCCTCGGCGGTATCAAAAATGATCCGGTTGACCGCCGCCACTTCGCTGGCGACGTGCTCGCAGATGAAACCCGGATCGCTGCCGCCATCGGCATTATGCTCATCACAAGTCGGCAGAAAGCGGGCAAAACGCTCAGCCAGCAGGGCGCAGGCCATATTGCTGGCAACTTCACCAGCGTTGGAGCCGCCCATGCCATCGGCCAATATGGCGAGACCGCTGTCGACATTGATGAAGACAGCATCCTCGTTGCGCTCGCGACGGCGGCCAAGGTCGCTACGCATCGTCATTGCCAGGGCAGCCGCCAGATTCATCTGCCCTCCCCGCCCACAGACGCCAGACAGCCACGCAGATCAGCCGCCAGATCGGCCGCCCGCTGGTAACGCCGTTCGGCGACGCCAGTCATGGCCCTGGCGATGACACCCGCCACATCCGGCGGCAGTGTCGGCTCAATACGGGAAATATCGGGGGGCGTCTCCCTGGCAATCTTGTACATCAGTTCAGCCAGCGATTCGCCGGTAAAGGGTAATTGACCAGAGCACAACTGGTAGAGGGTGACGCCAAGCGAATAGATGTCCGAGCGGCCATCAATTTCTTCACCCGCCAGTTGTTCCGGCGACATGTAGGAAGGCGTGCCAAGCACCATGCCGACGCGGGACGTATCAGCAATGGCGGCAATGCCGAAATCGGTAACCTTGACCTGATCGCTTGCCGCAGCATAGAGGATATTCGCCGGTTTGATGTCACGATGCACAATCCCGCGGCCATGCGCGTAATCGAGCGCCGCCGCGACGCGAGCGCCAATCGACAGCACCGTCGGCAAGGGCAATCGGGTTCCGGCCCGGCACCACGGCAGCAAATCCCGGCCAGCCATGAATTCCATGGCGAGCCAGGCCAGATCCTGTTCTTCGCCAGCCTCGTAGAGGGCCACGATATTGGGATGAGTCAGCCGCTCGACCATGGCCGCCTCGTGAAAGAAACGCCGCTTCGCCGCAGCCAGTTCAGCGGCATCAAATTCGCGAACCAGATCAAGCGTCTTGATCGCCGCAACCTGGCCTTTTTGCCGGTTGCAGCCGAGATAGACGATACCCATCGCGCCCTTGCCCAGTTCTTTTTCGAGATGGTAAGGGCCAATCACCGTTCGCTGCGGCAAGCCGGGCAGCGCCTCGCTGGTGGTCGAACGCGCGCCGCCCCGGCTCAATCTGCGCCCGGCGGTCCGCGCCATGCTGAAAAAGCGGTCAGCTTGCCAGAAACCCGCCTTCACCCTTTGCCCTCATCATTGATTGGTCGCAGCGTACTCAAAACCCAAGATTTTACATTGTCATACCGGGCCAATCATTGAGTCAAATCTGATTCTTCGGGCATTGACGGCCATTGGCGGGCGAATCCCGCTGCTTCGGCAGCCGCGACAAGGCGGACGGCGACGGCCAGATCCTGAATGGCCATGCCTTGCGACTCAAAGAGGGTGATGTCGCTGGCCTGCTCCCGCCCCTGCCGGCGGCCGATGATGATGTCGCCGAGTTCGACCAGTTGGCGCGGCTGGAGCCGCCCTTTTTCGAGCAGCGGCAAAAGGTCGCCCGCCTCGGCCAGGGCCGCTGTCACAGTATCGACGGCGATGAGCTGGCAGCGACCGATGGCGGCTTCGGAAACCTCCTGACGGATCAGGGAGTTGGAGCCAGCGGCGTTGATGTGCGCGCCTTCTTCGAGCCAGTCGGCGTCGAACAGCGGCTCAGCGGCGGTGGTCACGGTGCCGATGATGTCGCTGCCGCGCACGGTTTCTTCGGCGCTGGCGGCGGGGACGACATCGACGCCAGTGGCGGCGCTGAGGCGGGCGCAGAATTTCTGCAATTTATCCCGGTCGCGGGCAAACACTTTGACCCGTTCGAGCGGCAATACCGCGCACAGCGCCCGGATATGGCCTTCGGCTTGCCAGCCAGCGCCGAAAACACCGGCGATACGACTGTCGGGCCGCGCCAAATAGCGGGCGGCAAGGCCGCTGACGGCGCCGGTGCGCATCATGCCGAGATAGTCGGCTTCGAGCACCGCTCGCAACTCGCCGCGGGCGGCGTCGAACAGATGCACATGAAAGCGGTTGCCGCTGCGGTTGCTGGTATAGGCTTTGTAGCCGAGCACGCCCTGGGCGGGCAAAGCGCCTTGCAGGATGTGCAGCACGGTTTGCGGCAGGCGGCTGCGCTGGCGTGGTGTATCGAGGGCCTGGCCGAGGGCCAGATCGCGGTGCGCCGATTCGACGCCATCGAGCGCCATTTCGACGGTCAATAGTCGGCGGACATCGCTTTCGCTGAGAAAGAGGGGCAAGGTTTTCTCCTGACAATAGTGACAAAAAAGGCGGGCTTGCGCCCGCCTTCAGGTTTTTAACCGGGTTGGACGATTACAGCAAGGTTTTCAGCAACTTGCCCATTTCCGAAGGATTGCGCGTCACTTTGAAGCCGCATTCTTCCATGATGGCGAGCTTGGCGTCCGCCGTATCAGCGCCGCCGGAGATCAACGCCCCGGCGTGGCCCATGCGTTTGCC
>JAITWU010000322.1 GCA_031285115.1 Azonexus sp.
CATATGGAAAACGTACACATCGGCGTTGTCTCGGAGGACGGCATTGCATTTGTCCCCGATTCAACTCAGGAAGATCAACTGCCCGCCGGCGACGGTGCGCTGGAAGAGGAACAGACGGAAACGCCTGACATCATGGACGGCGTTATCGGCGAGACCATCCCGCGCACCGTCGCCGGCGGGCAGTTGATCTTCCTGAGTTGAATCGGGGACAAATGCAATGCCGTCCTCCGAGACAACGCCGATGTGTACGTTTTCCATATGGAATTTCCTTGTTGAATGGAAAGCGCGGGCACAACGGCAACCCCAGCGGGCAGCGTTGCGACCCGCAGGGGTTGAATAATGAAAAGGTGCGCCGTCCTGGAAAGAACGTCGCAGAGGTTGAATCAGACGGTCAGCAAGCCATCGCGCACACCTTGGCTCACGTACCGCAGAAAGTGATCGGTGATACTGATGCGCATCGCCTCAATTCCACCCAAGGGCGGATAGTTCGGTTCATCAAGCCGCTTGTAAGCGTCCTTTTCCAGACACCAGTCCTGCAAGGACGCTCGCCAGTCATCAAGCAGCGCCACCGGCGAGAGCTGGCAGGTCATGGCCCAGGCACGCTCCAGCAGCAACTGCTGAACCTGTTCCTGATCCTGTCCCGCCAGCGTGCGGTGCAGCACCCAGCCAATCCGGTTGGCCCGGTCGGCCTGCTCGAAAGCGGCGTCATAAATCCAGGTTTGTGACAGCGGCCCGAATACGTTCTGTCGCGGCAAGCGTCCCGAAAACTTGGACAGTTGTCCGGCTGATCCGGCTTCAACGAGGTGATGCTCCCCATCTTCACCTTTGAGGTGAAAACGGGTCACGCCGCCTTCCTTGACTCCGAGTTCCAACGCGGCCAGAAACTGCATCACAACACCGTCGCGGCCATAGAACGAGAGGAATTTCAATTGCCCTTCGCTGTTGCGCAAACAGGCGTCGGCGAACAGTTCGGGGAATTCCTCGATGCGATACAAAAAAATGGGCGGTGGCGCGTCGCGCTGGCCGCCCCCGGTTGATTGAATTGCCATGATGTGATTCCTGAAGAAGCTCAAGCATGGTTGGCGGCACGATCGGCGTGATACGCGCGAACCTTATTTCGCCACTCCGCACTTTGCTCGGGTGCCATGTCCAGGTAAGACAAGGGACACGAGAAGTAGAACGGGTGCATGGTTTCACCCAGCGATGCATATCCCCATTGACCCTTGTGACAATCGAGCAAATCGCAACGTATCAATCGTATGAACTGGCCCGGTGCCAGATCCTTGAGCGCACCTTTCTGCTTCGCGGTAAGTTCGGCGACCGACCACAACACACCGTAATCGCCTTCGTGGCAAATGGCATGGGCTATGGTTTTGCAGCTAACCTGCTCTGTGTCATAAGGCTTGGTGAGATCTCGAATCAATTCCTCACGAGATTCATTTTTGAAAAGCCAACCCATGATGGGCTCCTTTGAAAATAGCGAGGCAGCCCTTGCGGGGGCATGCCCCACAGGGTTGATGAGAAGGTTTGCTTGGCTATACGTTTCAGGCAGCTTCGGCTAGCCCGACAGACGGAATCTGGTTAGCGGCCTGCTGGGCATAGTGATTGGCGATGCGTGTTTTAAGGCCATCGACCTCGGCCATCGCAAGCGCTGTTTCGTGCTGGAGACGAACAGCTTTTTCGGTAATGCGCGTTACTGTGTTGGCCAACAAATTGGCAGAAAAATCACCGCGCCCTGGACGAGTGCTAAATACGTGGCAAACCATGCCGTTTTCAACGATGGTTGAAACGCTGGCGTTGCTGACCAATTGACCATACGTGTTCCTGCGTGTCGATATGGTCAGTATTCGATTGTTCTCCAGAGGCGTTTCTGTCTTGGCTGTCCAGCCATCTTTGGTCCTGCTTACAAAGCCTACCAAAGCATCAAAGTTTTCCATGTTTGCTCCTTGAAAGATGTGGAGCGGCCCCGTGTGGGTACGCGCCCCACGGGGTTGATGAAGATGCCTGGATCACCAGGGTGACCCGGTACGTTTCAAAGGCTGAACGCACCCTCAAACCATTGCTCTGATCATGCGACGGTTTGCCCCGATCACCTCGCCCTGGCGAGGAAATCCGGGCAAGCCTTCGCCTGCCGTAAGTTGAAGATCAAGGTGGTCAATTTCAGAGAATTGTGGCAATACCTGTAAACCCACCCTATGCGCTATGAACTTGCTCGCAAAGACAAAATTCCCTCAACGCAGCAGCAGCCTCTTCAATATCGAATACAACCGCTGCTCGCCACGTATCCTTGCAATAAGCACCAAAAATTCCGTCACAGTACGGAGAATCAGACCGAAACCCGGCATCAATTTCCTTGTGTAATCGACTCAAAGCAGCCCGGCAATCATCAGCAGTGAGATATTTCATGATGTCGCCTTTCCATATTTCGACGTGAAATGCTCGGACAGGTAGGTTTGCAGGTTTTCCAGAAATCCTAGGACTTGCTGGTGTTGACGGCGTACCGTTTGCTCCGAGACACTTGCAACATTGCGCATAACATTGAAATGAAGTTCTATGTTCGCATTCGGTTCGGTATGAACATATGGGATGGTGCAATGACAAAGTTCCCCACTCTCATTGACCTTCATGAGAAAAGCCGAAGATGTGAGTACCTTGCGATCGTGACCTATCCTACGTGTTATCACCCGCAGCACCCTACTTCCGCCTAGCGGCTGGCGCGTTTCTGCACGCCATCCTGACTGTTCTTTTTTGACGATGGTTACAGATGTTTCCATGATTTTTTGTTCCTTAAAAAACGAAGCGGCCCCATGCGGGATCGCGCCCCGCGGGGTTGAGGAAAAATTCAGGATCACTGTGGTGATCCGTTAGGCTTGAAACTCAGGCGATCTTGATGATCTGCCCGCGCCGCTGGCCGGCGGTGAGTTCGATCGCATTGATGACCGGCACAAACTTGTCGAGAAGAACGATGGTCTGGCTGACCTCGCCCTGATCATTGACTTCCGAGTTCACGGTGCGCTGTTTGGTTTTGAAGGTGTCGCCCTTGATGAGAAACTCGCGCCCTTCGACCGAATGAATGCGGCCCTGTATCTGACCGGCAGCCAACGACAGCGCCAGGTGCCAGGGTGTCATTTCGCGCAAGGGTGGCCGGCAAGCGGCCTTGACTTGGTTGAAATGCACTTCAAGACTGGGCCACAGCAGGCTGTTATTCAAGCGCCGCAATTCATCGCCGAGTTGCGGCGCGTCGATGCGCACGGCATGGAAGGTGAATTCCTGACCCGGCTCAATCGCCGGTATCTGGTACGGTTCATCCTCCCAGCTTTCGGGCAGTACGGGCGTTAGCTCAGGTTTTTCTTTGGCCTGCACCAGCATGTCAAGAACGGCTTTACTGGCGTTGGCCGAGCGTCGTCGCACCCCAACCACCACGCATTGCTTGAAACGCTGCTCGGGAGCCATGAAGACCCGCACGCGGTCATAGTTGCGCGCCAAGTGGGCGCGGATGTCATCATCGAGCGCATAGAACGGGATGATGTAAACCAGGATGCCGCCATAGGCGATCAAGGGCGTGGCCATGCGCAGGAAGGTTCGCTCCAGTCGCTCGGCCTTGGCATGATCGAGTTCGGCCGAGCTTACGTTGGCGCCGTCCTTGACACCATAACCATAGGGCGGATTGAGAAACATCAGGCCGATCGAGCGCGCCTTGACCACCACGTCGTTCAGATCGGAATGGATCACACGGTCGAGAATGGTCTTGGCGTGCCAGGCTCGTTCGGAATCGAGTTCCACGCCCAGGGTTTCAAGCTGCGGCGGATCGCCGTCGGGATGATCGAGTCGCGCCTGATCGCGCAGCCCCTGCTCGATGTCGGCCAAGGCGGTGCCTTCACCACAACACGGATCAAACAAACGCGCTGGGCTGCGCTGTGCGCACAACAGATGGGTGATGCAGCCCACGGTATCTTCATCGGTCGGGAAATATCCGTTCTTAATGAAATTGCGGGCCAGTCGAGAGAACATGAGTGCCATCGTTGAGTCTCCAAAGAATTGGACGGCACCGGCCCAGACGGGCTGGTTCCCGTCCGGGGTTGAGAAAAAGAACTGCTGATCTGTTCAAGGGAACAGAGTAATCAGAACAATAATAAAAATCGCAGCGATTAAGCACGCGCCGATCACCAGCTTGTCCTGCCACTGCATCGGAGCCGGACGCAGGTCCTCGTCAAATACGGGTTGTAATGGCAGGTCGCCCGTAACACAGTCGAAGTTAGCCTCCTGTTTAACAGGGGGGGATACGTGTGAGTGATTCATGATCGTCTCCAAAAAAAATGGAGACGACCGGCCCCGTCGGGGACGATAGTCCCCATGGGGTTGATGAAAAGAAAATTGCCTGGCCTTACGGCCCCGCGCACTTGCAAGGCTGAGTGCGCCTGAAATCATCTTCGGTTTGAGCGATGGTTTCCCTGAACGCCCTGCCCTTGTTCTTGGCCGCTGAGGAGCGGCTCTGACAAGGAACTGGACACTCAGGGAACCCATCGCGGGTTCCGGGAGTTTGAATGACACGTTTGAGGCTGCTCCTGGCTGTGCTTGAAACACATGCCTCGCACCGATACGGAGCCCAGATGCGTGCAGGAAAGGCGCGCCAGTCACGCACGGGCTTGGCTCTAGCCCACGCGTGCTCGGTCGCAAAGCCGCGGCAGCATCAGGTCTGCCGCCACCCAAGTTTGTAATGCTGTCCCGTTACGGGCTGTCGTTTGCGCAGATCATCTGCGCAAGCGGCAACCCGCGCCAGGCGGGATGTCGAAAAAGCGCTATGCCGATTGAAGTGCTGGCTCAGGCTGGGTGTGTGCAATAGGCTGGACAGCCAAGCGCATGCCCATGGCGTTGAGTATCGAGGTCAAACTCTTGAGTTCAGGATTACCTTGAACGGAGAGAGTCCTGTAGAGAGTTTTTGCGTTGAGTTCAGCTTGCTCAGCCAGCTTGGAAACGCCACCGAAGGCCAGCGCCAGACGACGCAGTGTAAGCATCAGCTCTTGCTGATCGCCATCTTCGAGGACGGCGTTCAGTAATTCCGCTGCGTACTCTGGGTCTTTACGCAATCCTTCGATAACGGCTTCTTCATGGGGACGAGATGGCGGGAATGGCATCACAACCTCCGTACACGTTGCTGATAGTCTTCCCAGTAGCCGATGGCGCGGTCGATGTCGGCGTCCTGAGTACTCTTGTCGCCGCCGCAAAGCAGCAGCACGATGGTTTGACCGGTCTGGGCGTAGTACACCCGGTAACCCGGTCCAAAGTCGATCTTGATCTCCCATACACCCTTGCGGGTCGCGCGTACTGTGCCCAGATTACCTTGAACAATTCGGTCAACCCGACGTTCAATGACCGTCTTGGTTTTAGCATCACGCAGGGAGTCAAACCACTCTTGGTATACGTCAAACCCATCTTGGGTCACGTAATGTTTGATTTCCATGTTTCATTATTCGCCTAAAAGCGACTCCGTGCAACTCAAGCTTCAGACCGGATGGAAGGTTTGATCGCCCTTATCGAACCAGTAATCCAGTTCGTTTTTGAGGTAGAACGCCTGGGTGCGCAATCGCAGCCTGTCGATCGACGTATCGAGTTTGATGGGCTGACGACTTTCGATCAAGGCACACAAGTCTTCGGTAAATAGTGCTCGCAGTTTGTCCTGCGTTGCTTGGGCTTGCTCTGGTGTATCAAGAGTAGCGGGTTCATTGCTTTTTGGGTCAGGGTTCCGACCTCGCCCAATCGCCATCAGTTTGCTCTTGAGAGCACCAAGCTCTTTATTCCGTGTTTGAGGAACAGGTTTTACTGTGACTGGCGGCGTTTCATCCAGAGGGTCCGGCTCGCCTGCTGTATTGTTTTCGGTGCGATCAATGTCGGCTTGCTCTTCGCCCCTGACTTGCAAGTCTTGCAGCTTGGCCCGGATCTCGGTAAGCACCCAACCCGCCTCGGTAACGTAGGTTCCCGGATAAATGTGAACAATCCAGGCTGTGACTTGGAAGTTGCCCTCATCAAACGGTTCGAGCACCTGATCCTTGACTTTGAAATTTCCGATGCCCGTAATCAGGGTGCCAACGGAAAAAGGACCGTTGCGGGATTGAATTTTTTTGACGCGCAGGGTGCCATCAACTTTGATCATGTCGTGTTCCTTTTGTGAATGCAGCGGACGCACGACGGCCCCTTGAGGGACGTTGCGTCCCGCATGGGGTTTGGAGGAAAAAAGCTATTCGCACCACGTCCGAAGACGTGATGCGGATAGAGGCTGGGAGTCAAGAACCAGATTTCCGATCCGGTTCTAAATGTGAAGGGTGCTCTGAACCTGCTCGTTTAGGGTTCGGTAGGGTGCAGGGTGCCTTCAAGATGCCCTGACCTGCAAGCAGGCGTCCGGTTATCAAGGGCTGAACCGGCTCGTGCACAGGTTTGAACGTGACACCTGTAAACACGCGGAAAACGGTATCGAGCATACCACCGCTTGAACAAGTACCAGCTTGACTATGTCTGCTCGTTTTGCGGAAAAGGCTGGTACCCGTGTGTGTCAGCAACCTCAAGTTCCCATCCCCACGTTCCCAGAAGGTTTGCCGCCCGCAGGGCGGTTTCCTGCCGTTCGGTGAGGGCTTGCTCGTGGGTGTGCCAATGCCCGTAGAAGTATCTTTCGTGGAAATCATGAACGATAAAAATGATGAAGAGCGTCCTGCCTTCTGTCGCCGTGTGAAACGACATAGCGCCCTTGGGAATATCTATACCCGCCTGTTTGAGGGTTTCGATGTTGCTCATTTTGAATCTCCTGCTTATACAAGGCACCGCATTCCGCGATGCGTGTTCGTCTGGATTGAGGACGTCAACTACAACGCATGACATAAAACAACCCCCGGCCGCAGAAGCGGCTCAGGGGTTGTGTCACGGAGACGGTTTAGTAAGGGATGTAATCGTCGTCTGCTTCGTATGCAGGTTCACCATTCATCTCCTCATCGCCACCGGTCGCTGCCGGTGCGCCCTGTGCGGGACGCGCGGCGCTTTGGCTCTGGGGCTGCTCTGCAGGCTTGCGGTTTTCCGGGACGGCGCTTTGAGCCGTTTGAGGATCACCTTGAGCTTGCTGCTGGCCTGTTTTGTCTTGGTCGTTGCGCTCGAGTTGATAGTACAACTCACCATTGACCTTGAGCTTGTAGATGAGTAACAGCCGCCCTTTAATCTGTACAGCGATTTCCCGCCGGCCAGTGGGCTCCTTGTTTTCATCGTACTCATCACGCTCGTAGGTGATGGGAGTAGCGTCACCGATTTTGAAATGGCCAAAGATTTTGTCCTTGGCATCGCATGTAAGCTTAAGAGACTCGATCAGTTCGATCGCCTTCTTGCCCACAACACGCACATCGTATGTCGCGTAACTCGGGTTATCACACGAACCATATAACGCTTTAATCGTGACCCACCATGACGGCGGCCCCTTGCGATTGCCTTTATTGACCGATACTTTCCGAATGCGGTTGAAATAACCAATACCCGTGGTGTGCAGGTCGAAATAGTCTTTGCCTTGCTGGGCTTGGGTTTGTTGGACTTGAGCTTGGGCTTGGGTCTGAGATTGAACTTGCTGGTTAGCCATGATGATCTCCAAAAAAATGGACAGGAGACCGGCATAACCAAGCCAAGCCGCAAGGCCAGGACAGGGAAAGCTGATTCCCCGTCCGGGTTGCAGTTAAAGATGCTCTGTGACGGCCTTGGGAGCCAATCAGTACGCATTCCAAGAGCTGATGCGTCGCGTGTGCCTTGCGGCAGTCACGGCACCAATCTAGCACGTTGACCAACGCTGTCAAGCGGCGTTGACATTAGGCCGTTGCGCCCGGACATCATCGCCCCCCATGCTCAAATTAAGGGCGATCTGTGCTCTGCCCCGCCGTTGCTGGCCTGGGCGATGTTGCCTGGTAGTTGTCCCCAGACTTGTTCACGGAAATTGTGCGTTCTGGCTTGTCACACTTGGCGGACATAGAAACAGCCGGTTTCTGCGTCAAAGATTTTCTCGGCTGCTTCCAGTGCTTGTTGTGCATCATCGGCGATGACTCGACTCATCCGTGCCGGTTCAGCCAAAGCTACAGCTTCATGCAGCGGCGGTTGTTCGACTGGTACGACATCCCATAGTTTGCGCACCCCATGCACAAGCGTGGCACAGATCTCGTATTCATCGAATCCACTTTCCTCCTCATCTCTTTTGACACGATCAAACGCGCTGGTCCAAGCATCCTCGACGGATGCGCCGCGATACGTGCCGCGCCATGTCCGCCCTGTGCGCTTGTTCGTAACGAGAACATCCCAAGTAGCAAGGCGCACACGCAGAATCCGGGCGGCGATGCCCGATAGGTTCAGAGGGAGAGGAATGTGGCCTTGCAAACCCAGGCCGAGGTTTTGGTCTTGACCGCTCATGAAATCCTCCTTTGGGGAGCGGATGGTGAAAGGCTTCCCAGCATCACCATCCAATAAATTTTCATAAGCGTGCTGCATGTTGCAGCGTGATGCCAGTTGGAGCCAAGTATCGCTGAACACAGCGGCGCTGTCAAGCAGCAGCAGTGAACCTTCAAGTGTGTTTCATCTACTTGGCTTTTAAAAGAAAGGAGGCCGAAGCCCCCAGGATCAAAGTAAGCCGCTATCGGCCAATGATTTCGTGGTACAGCCCGCGACGATGATGTGATCCAATACGCGCACGTCACCCATCCGGGGCAAGATGAGGGCCTATAAGCCGGAACCGTCGAAATTTCCGTTGGTCGTCCCGGATCAAACGGTTGCGAGTGTCAGGTGTCCAACCGGCTCAGATGCCGGTCGCACCTTGATTTCGATGTCGTAGCCGAGGCGATTCAGACAGTCCATTAGCTTGCGCTCGGACAGATTGGTGAAGTCGCCGCGCATCATGCCCGACACCTTTGGTTGCGGGATGCCCATGCGTTTGGCTGCCGCTTGTTGCGTCAGACCGAGGGCACGCATCGCTTTCCTGATCTCGATCACTAGGCCGGATTTAATTTTGAGCTTTTCAGCATCAGGCAGGCCAAGGTCGGCGAAGACGTTGCCCGAGCTGGTTTCTACCTCAATGCCTTCAATCATGCGCTTAGCCATGTTGTAACTCCTTTGCAAGCGCCTCGGCTGTCTTTAACCTGGCGCGAATAATGTCCATGTCCTCTTTCGGCGTGGCGATCCCGCTCTTGCTCTTCTTCTGGAAGCAGTGCAGGACAAATATCGCTTCCGCAAACTTCACCGTATAGACCGCCCGGTACGTGCCACCGATATCGTCCTCGACGATCTCCAGCACACCGGCACTGCCGAAGCCCTTGAGCGCCTTGGCCGCGTCGTGCTGGCCGCCGTGCTGCGCGAAATCCAGGGCGTGACCAAAAAACTTCCGCACATCAAGCGGAAGCGCCATCAGATCCCTTTTGCTGCTCCCGATCCAGACGAGTCGTTTTTCTTTGTCAATCATGATGACAGTTTATATCTGTTCAGGTAACCACGCAGGTCGCAGCAGCAGTCCAGTGATGATGCGTCAAGCTGTTTCCCAACGATCTCTTTCACGTGCCGATATAGCGTGGGGATCATGTGGGATCGCGGGCGGGGGTATTGAGCAGAAGCGGACGCTTCGACATGAACCGGCTCAAAGAGGCAATGCTGCTGCTGATTGCCAATGACGGCCCGCTTGGGCCGGAGTGGAAGGATCATCCGTTGCACGGAACGCAATGGAAAGACTATCGTGAGTGCCACATTGGCGGGGACTTTCTGCTGGTCTATCGCATTGAGGCCGGCAAGTCACGCGAAGAAGTTGGCTTCTCCCGCGCAGGCACGCACAACTGGGCGATCTGACGTTCGGCGGCAAGGTCGTTGCTGGTCAGATCAGGGTAAAGAGAACTGGAGTCAGGCACTTTATTCTCAAGCTTTCTGTTCGAATGGATTGAGCAGCTCCACATCAAAATGCCTGAAATCTGAAACGTTGCGCGTAACCACCACCAGCCGATGACAAATTGCTGTGGCGGCGATCATGGCATCTTCGTACAACGTATCGGAGCGCCGGTGCATCAGCCTAGCCCAGACCCTGAAAGCCCGCTCATCCATCGGCAAGACGTTGTACGCTGCCGGCAACGCATCGGCCCAATGCTCAATTTGATCGGCTTTTTGGCGATCCTGCTCACGGGTCAACTCAATGCCCGCCTGAATTTCCCCAAGGCTGACAGCGGAAACGTGCAGATCCTTGTCGGCCACGGTTTCGAGCCAGGCCAGAACTGCCCCGTGCGGGCGTGGCCGGCGCAGTTCGGAAATGACGTTGGTATCCAGCAGATACATGGTCACCTCAAGCAATAGATTCAACCTGCCGGCGGCGTCCTCTACCGCGCTTGGGCACCAACTCGTCAGTGCGCGCCTCTGGAGCCAGCAGCCATTGCTTGAGGCTTGGCCGCACTTGCATCTGCATCTGCTGCCATACCTGCGCGGGCACCAAAACCGCGGCCTCAGCACCCCTGCGCGTGACCAGTTGCGGCCCGTCGGAAAGGCAGGTATTCAAGAGTTCACTGAAGCGCATTTTTGCCTCCAGCACGGACCAAGTTTTCATGGGTTCGATCCTTTCAAAGGATAGATGACTAGGTATATGACTAGGTCAGTTTACAGAATTTCTTCCTTCAGTCAACCGTTCTGATGTTGCCCAGGCAACGCCACCTTGACCGCATCGACCACTTCCATTTCGGTTTCGCGCTTGCTCTGTAGCAACGCCCAGATCTGTTCGTCGATGGTTTCAGGAACCAAAGGCACGATCACGATCACGTTGCGCTTCTGCCCCAGCCGGTAGGCGCGGTCCTCGGCCTGTCGCATCAACGCAGGTGTCCACGGTAAAGTGGCGAACATCACGTAATTGGCTGCCGTCAACGTAATGCCCACGCCGGCAGCCGACGTGGTGCCGATGAACACCGTCACGGCGGGATCATCCTGGAAGGCATCAACGGCCTTCTGCCGCTTTTTCAGGTTGTCCGACCCGACCAGGGTGACGCAGCCAATCCCGATGTCATCAAGAGCCTCGCGCAACGCCTCTACCGTGGAGATGTACTCACAAAAAACGATGATCTTGTCGCCCTCGGCAAGCCCTTCGATGGTCTCCACCAGGAACTGCAATTTCAGCGATTCGAGCGTGTGACGCAGTTTGCTGATCTTGGGCATGGCCAGCAGGCTCATGTCGCGCATAACCTCCTGGTATGCGCCCAAGCCCTCGGCAGGCGAGACGTAGCGCAACTGGCGGGTTTTCTTACCCAGTTCCGGGAGCACATCCTTACTGCGCCTGAGCATCCAGCCTCTCAGGGCCTGTGCCAATAACGCACGCTTTTCGCTGGATCCAGCGTAGGTTTTTTGGAATTCCTTGAGCGAGAGCTTGCCCAGCTCGTGCCCCGTGATCCTCAACAACGTGTGCATCTCTATTTCGCGGCTGAGCAAAGGCGTGCCGGTCACGACATAGCGGCGCGGTATGCGTCTGGCCAGCAGGAACATGTTGCGGGTACGGCCTGAGTCGTACTCCTTGAGGTAGTGAGCCTCGTCGATCGCCATCGCCGCAATAGACAAACCAGTTTCCTTGACCAGTCCGCCCAGCCGCTCATAGTTGGCCACGATCCACTGGCAATTGCGCAGCACCTCCATGCGGTCGATTCCAACGATGCCGACCCGGGCAGCAGGGTAGATCATGTGGATCTCGCGCTCCCAGTTGATCCGAAGCGACGCAGGGCAGACGATCAACACGACGCCCAATCCAGCCATCGACCGCAAGGCCACCACGACCTGCCGGCTTTTGCCCAGACCCATGTCATCGCCCAGGCACGCACCCGACTGACTCAATAGATGCTCAACGCCAACGGCCTGATAGTCGCGCAGCACTTCTTGCTGGGCCAGCGCTCGGATGGCCTGGCGATCAAAATCCAGGCCAGTGATACGCTCCAGCTCGGTTGAGAAGTATCCATCCCCCTGCAAATCTTCCGGCCCGCCTAAACCCCGTTCTGGCGTCCGGGCGGGCACCGAAATGGCAAGATGGTTTGTTACTGGCGAAGACAGTTCTTCCAGAACCACCGGCTGCTCATGCACGAAGATGAACTCGGGAGCGATCCCAGCCAGGTGCCCCAGCCGTTCCATGATGGCATCGGGCGCGGCACGAACTTGCCAGGCAGAGGCGTATTTGTGGAAATACCCGCTCAGGGAACGCATGGCTTTCAGATACAGACCATCGTAGAGCGCGCTCACCGCAAACTTGCCACGGTTCAGTGGCCCTGCCCCATCACCCTGCTCTTGACCCTGCATCAGCGGAAATATCTGCACATCCAGCAGCGCTGTGAAGAAATCAGGCTCTGGCGCCTTCATGGCTGCCGCCACCATGCTTTCGACGCCATCCAGATCCACGAACTGCCCCAGATAGGCGCTTTGAATCGCCTCGCAAACCTCCCCGTGCGATGTGACCTGCATCACCCACATACGGCGCGGCGCAAACCACCACGCCCCCTGTCCGGCCAGTGGACGCATCAGGCCAGGAACGGTCAAAACCTGTATCCCAATGCGCAACCCATCGCTGACGGCCTTGAGCAGCAACTCGGGCGGGCGCAGAGTGACCGGGGTGATGGACATGGTATAAGTTTCCTAGGGAACCTCTGAACAACTCCCTCGCGGCGGGCGCATCCCGCATTCGGGCGGTCTGCTTCGTTGCAAATGCTCGCGATACCCCCGGGTATCGCTGCGCTTTGCGCCTTGCATCCCATCCCG
>JAITWU010000351.1 GCA_031285115.1 Azonexus sp.
GCAGTGTTGCGCTTGAGGTCAGTCGAACAGCTTGCGGAATTTAACCGCTGCTTTTCCGCAAGGATAAATAACGCCGTGGCGGGCAGCCGAGTTCCCGGTGGAACATGGCGACAAAGGAACTCGGGCTGTCGTAGCCCAAGGCGTAGGCGGTGGCGGTCACCGAGTTGCCGTTCGAGAGCAGCGTCAGGGAGTGGGTCAGGCGCAGGCGCTTGCGCCATTCGTGGTAGCTCATGCCGGTTTCGTCGATGAAATGCCGCAGCAGGGTGCGCTCGCTGGCCCCGACCCGTTGCGCCCAGAAGCTCAGGGAGTGTTTGCTGGCGGGATCTTCGAGCAGGGCGTCGGTGACGGTTCGCAGCCGGTGGTCGACGGGCAGCGGCAATTGCACCGGCTCCGGTTCGATGGAGCCGAGCACTTCGGGGATGAGGGAAACGATGGCGGCATCGAGGCTGCCGGGGGCGTAGTCCTGCTTCATCTGAACGGCATGGAGAATCAATTCCCGCAGCAGGGGCGGCACGGTGATGACGCAGCAGCCGTCCGGCAGGCCGACCTTGACGCCTGGATGCAGATACAGGGTTTGCAGCATGAAGCCGCCCGTTGCCGCCACGGCATGTTCGACGCCCGGCGAAACCCACACCGCCTGCTGGGGCGACACTACCCAGGTGGCGTAAGCGGTGCTGACCCGCAAAACGCCCTCGATGGCGAATACGAGCTGGGCGCGCCAATGGCTGTGGCTGGCGATGCTGAAAGGAGCGCCCGGCGGCCAGTCGTGGGCATAGCCGAGAACGGGCCGGAGCGGATCGTCGTTATCGGCGATTCCGTCGTGCTTTGGCGCGCTGCGGGCGAGATTTTTCGAGTCGGTGCGGGTTGCCATAAAAGACGGCCTCCAGACGAAAGCGCGTTGGATAGTCAATACGGTGTGATTGCCATTCCCGAGAACCTCTGGATCATCAAGCGCGAGATGTCCATTCCCGTCCACTCCCGATTTTTGCCGACCCAGTCTAATCACGGGGCGCTGGCGATTCTTGACTGGCGAGGCGCTGCCGATTGACTCGGCAAGCACGGGGAATGACGGGGTCGCTCCGGTTTCCGGCCAAACAAAAGGGCCAGCCGCCGCGCGGCAGTATGTCGGATAGTCGATATAACTTGGCATGTTGTAGCAACGACATCCTGAGCCATGCGTCCTAGGATAGCGTCATATCGAACCGGGGTGGCGTCACCCCCCCGGCCACAAAAACAGGCAGGAGACACCAACATGAGCAATCCGCACCAGAGTCGGAGGATTCGGGTTATTACCCCGGTTCCCGTGCCACCGGCGGCGCAACCCTTATTTACCGGCCAGATTCCCGATGGCTTCATGAGTCCGGGGATGACGCTGGAATTCGCTTTCGCCCGCGAAGGCGGCGTTGTTCTCGATAGCTATTACGACAGCGCCCTGGCTGCCGTATTTGTCCTCGAAGAAGCCGTGAAAGCCGAGGCCGAAGGGTGCGATGCTGTTTGCCTCAGCACCATGACCGATACCGGCCTCGATGCCGTTCGTTCGCGCCTCAAAATTCCCGTCGTCGGCGCTGGCATGAGTTCTTTTTTGCTGGCCTGCGCTTTGGGCGAGCGTTTTTCGATCATCACCCTCTGGGATCGCTGGGTTCCGTTCTACAAAAAGAATCTGCGCCAATACGGCCTCCTTGAGCGTCTGGCTTCGGCGCGCCATATCAATACCCACCCCAATCTTGAGGCCCTGCTGACGGGCAAGGAAGAAGTCATCTTCGCCGCCCTCGAAAAAGCCGCCCGCCAGGCGATTGAGGAAGACGGGGCGGATGTCATCGTCCTCGGCTCGACGACCATGTACCAGTCGCACCGTTACTTGTCGGAAAGACTCGCCGTGCCGGTGGTCAATCCGGCTCTTGCCGGGGTGCAGGCGTGCGAAAACCTGTTGAATCTCGCCCTGACTCACAGCAAGACCTGTTACGTGGAGCCGGAATTCAGGAACGACGCGCTTTTTGACGCCGTGCCATCCCGGTTCTGACCTTTTTTATTACGTCCGCCGGTTTGGCCGGTGGATAAAACCCTGCCTCAGGAAAAAATCATCATGGTAAAAATTGAAGTCAATGGGGAGCAGCGCATCCTCGATGTCGATCCGGCAATGCCCCTGTTGTGGGTTCTGCGTGAAGAATTGCAGTTGACCGGGACCAAGTTCGGCTGTGGCGTTGGTCTCTGCGGCGCTTGCATGGTGCATCTCGACGGCGTTCCGGCGCGCAGTTGCAGCACCTCTCTGGCCGAGGTCGCCAACCGGCGAATTACCACCATCGAGGGGCTTGCCAGCAAGGTCGGCAAGCGCCTTCAGGATGCCTGGGTTGACGAAAACGTCGCCCAGTGCGGCTACTGCCAATCCGGCCAGATCATGACGGCGGCGGCCTTGATGGCGTCCAACCCGAATCCGTCGGATCAGGACATCGACGCGGCGATGAGCGGCAACATCTGCCGCTGCGGAACCTATCAGCGCATCAAGCGCGCCATCCACGCCGCCGCTGAGGCGGGCGCGAGCGGGGAGAATGTGAAATGAACATCAGTCGGCGCACTTTTCTCCTTACCGGGCTTGCCGCTACCGGCAGTTTGGCGATTGGCATTTCCTTCGCCGACGACAAGGTGGCGGCCATGCCTCCTTATCCCCATGCCTCCGATACGGATCTGCAACCCAACGCCTGGCTGCAGGTGACCCCGGATAACCGCATCATCTTCCAGTTTCACAAGGCGGAAATGGGCCAGGGCATCATGACCGGCCTCATCACCGTCGTCGCCGAAGAACTCGATGTCGAGCCAGCGACCATCATCCGCCAGTTTTCCGGTATCCACCCGGCCTATCTGAATCCGCAGTTTCACCTCCAGGTCACCAACGCCAGCAGTTCGATGATTACCTGCTATCAGCCGATCCGCGAAGCGGCGGCGACGGTGCGCATGTTGTTGCTGGCGGCGGCGGCCAAAACCTGGGGCGTCCCCGCTGGCGAACTGGATTCCTGTGATGGCATGGTGATCCATGCTGGCAGCGGCCAAAAAGCGCCCTGCGGCGATTTTGTGCACATGGCCCGCAGCCTGCCGCTGCCCGCCCAACTGGCGTTCAAATCGCCGGATCAATATCGCTTTGTCGGCAAGTTTAATCGCCGCCTCGAAGCCAGGGACAAAACCAATGGCGCGGCCCAATACGGCATCGACATCACCCCGGCGGGAACGGTTGTCGCCGTGGTCGTCCGCTGCCCCCATTTCGGCGGCAAGCTGAAGCGATTCGACGCTGCCGAGGCCCGCGTCATGCGCGGCGTGCTCGCTGTCGCGCAGATCGACGACAGCGCGGTGGCAGTCGCCGCGACCCATTACTGGTATGCCCGCCAGGCCGCCGACAAGCTCCACGTCGAATGGGACGCTGGCGTCATGCAGGGCGTATCGAGCCAGACCATCGCCCACGCCCAGCGCACGGCTCTCGACGAAGCCGAAGCCGCCGCCGGGCTGCCCGTCGCGCCGGGTAGCCTCAGCGCCGAATACACCGCCGGTTACATGGCCCACGCGCCGATGGAGCCGATGAACGCTACCGTCGCCATCGCGGGCGACAAGGTTGATGTCTGGGTATCGACCCAGGCCCCCGACATCGTGCGCAGCGCTGTGGCGCGCTCGCTGGGACTCGCGCCCGAAAAAATCACGGTGCACGGCTGCTACCTCGGCGGCGGTTTTGGCCGCCGCGTAATCGCCGATGTCGCTGTCGACGCGGCCAAGGTGGCAAAACAGATTGGCAAGCCGGTCAAGGTCATCTGGAGCCGCGAGGATGATCTGCAACATGACGCCTACCGCCCGGCGGTGACCAGTCGCATGTATGCCGAACTCGACGGCGGCAGCGTCAAGAGCTGGCGTTTCCGCATCGCTGGCGACAGCCTCATTTACAACCTGATCCATGTCCTGCGCCCGGTCATCTTTCCGCCCGCCATGCCCGATGCCGAAGTCGAGAAAATCGCCCGCAAGAAGATGGAAACCGACGACAAGAATATCGAAACGGTCGACCACCCGGCCTACCAGTTTGGCCAGACCAAAGTAGACCAGGTCTTTGTCCAGAGCGGCATCCCCGTCTTTTTCTGGCGTTCGGTCGGCCATTCGTTCAATACCTTTTTCCTCGAAAGTTTCATGGACGAGATGGCGCACAAAGCCAGGACTGAGAGCCTCGCCTTTCGTCTCAAGCACCTGCCCCCGGATTCGACCGAGAGCAAACTGCTCAAGCTGGTAGCCGAAAAAGCCCAATGGGGTCGCGCCAAAAAAGGCCGCTTTCAGGGCATCGCCCTCGACCGGATCAAGGGCGCCATCGTCGCTATGGTGGCTGAGATCTCGGTGCGTAAAAAAGCCATTCGGGTGCACCGCATCGTCAGCGCCGTCGATGCGGGCCGGATCATCAACCCCGACATCGCCAGGAGCGTGATCGAAAGCTGCGTCCTGTGGGGCATGAGCGCGTGCCTGCACGATCAGATCACGATCAAAGATGGCCGTGTCGAGCAGAGCAATTTCCACGATTACGCAGTGGCGCGGATGGACGAAACGCCAGCGATGGAAGTGCACCTCGTCGAATCCGACCGGCCGCCGGTCGGGGTCGGCGAATGCTCGGTGGCGCTGGTCGCCCCGGCAATCGGCAACGCGGTTTTCAAGGCGACGGGCAAACGGTTGCGCTCCCTGCCCCTGAAAGTTTGAGCGCAGAACAAACCACCAAACCACCAAATCACCAAAGGAGACAACATGAAAACGATCAGGAAAATTTTTGGCTTGACCGCGCTGCTGGCCTTGAACCTGGCCTTGACCCTGCCCAGCCTTGCTGGCGACGCTCCAACCAAACCGGCGGACGGGCAGACCGTGCAGTTATTCACCTACGACCGCCTGTATTCCGACAAGGACGGCAATTCTCACTGGGACAAGGTAACGGTTGATTTCAAACAGTTTCCCTACGCCAATGACGTTCCCCCGGTCTGGGTCGAGGCGGGCGGCAAGCGTCCCGCCGTGACGACCGGCTTCATGGCCGCGCCAACCGGCTGGGATGGCCGGGCCAATCATCCGCCACGGGCGCGCCAGTTTTTCATCGTCCTGACCGGGGCCGTCGCCTTTACCGCTTCGGACGGCGAAACCAAAATTTTTCACCCCGGCCAACTGGTTCTCATGGAAGACCACAAGGGTAAGGGCCACGGCTCCTTCAACGCCGGTCAGGGCGTCGCCCAGGTGATGTCTGTCGTGCTGCCTGATTGACAAGGCCAGCAACCAATATCAGCCCGCCGGTGTCGGCAACGTTCCCGACGCCGTATTCAAACTGGTCAGGAGGAGCATCCGATGATTGACTTTACGCTGACGGAAGATCAACTCAGCTTGCAGGAAGTCGCGAGAAAATTCGCCGAGAAGGAAGTAAAGCCCAAGGCCGCCGAAATCGACCGGATGGCTGACCCGCGCCAGGCTTTTGACGCCGAAGCGACGCGCAAAGCCTGCGCGCTCGGCTTTCACGCCATGCTCGTTCCGGAAAAATGGGGCGGTCTCGGCCTGACGATGAACGATTTCATCATCGTCATCGAAGAACTGGCGGCGGCTGACATCGGCTTCGCCATGAATCTCGCCGTCAGTTGCTCGGTCAGCAAAATGATCGCCGACAACGGCACCGAGGCGCAGGCCGAGCGTTGGCTGCGCCCCTACTGCGACATGCGGGGCGACACGCACCATCTGGTCGCCTTCGGCGGCACCGAACCTTCCGGCGGCACTGAAATTTTCTGCGGCGACCCCGATCCCCGGCTGGGAACCCGCACCACGGCAAGAGCGGATGGCGGCGACTACATCATCAACGGTGCCAAATGCTTCATCACCAATACCAGCCGCGCCGAGTTGTACGGCGTCCTCGCCCGCACCGACAAGACAAAAAACAACCTCGTCGCCAACAGTGTTTTTTTCTTCACTCCCGACACCCCCGGTTTTTCCATCGGCAAGATCGAGGACAAAATGGGCCACCGGGGCATGAGCAACGGCGAACTCATCTTCGACAACATGCGGCTTGCGAAGGACGACATGATCGGAGCGGCAGGCGAAGGGTTGCCGATTCTGATGCGTTGTTACCACGTCAACGGCGTCATGACCGGCGCCCTGTCGATAGGGCTGGCCCGCGCCGCCTACGAAATGGCCCTCAATTACGCCAGGGAGCGCGTCATCTGGGGACAGCCGATCATCGGCTACCAGGCAATCAGCCACCTGCTCGTCGATATGAAGATGCAGATCGAGGCCGCCCGCTTGCTCACCCAGCGCATTGCCTGGGCAACTCAGTACGGTATTCACGACAAGGGCATCCATCCTGCCATGGGCAAGGTATTCGCTTCGGAAATGGCCCGCAAGGTCACCACCGACGCGCTTCAGATATTGGGCGGATCGGGCTACATGAAGGGGTTCCCGGCTGAAAAATATGTCCGCGATTCGATGGTCACCACCATTTACGACGGCGCTAACCAGGTGCTGCGCAACTTCATGGCGATGGATATGTTCAGGACTGCCTGAAACGTCACCTGCGGCAGCCGGGGCCGGGGGCTGAAAGCGCACCCGGCGGC
>JAITWU010000005.1 GCA_031285115.1 Azonexus sp.
GCCACTACCAGGCGGCTTTCTGTTTTAACAAAGCGCAAACAAAGCCATGCTGTGTGTAGAGACAGGCGAAACCATCGTTCTTTTCAGTATGATGGCGCCTCGCAAACCGAACGCCACACATGCGTAACGCTCTGCGGTTGTCATTTTATCATTGATTTATCTTAAAATTTATCAAGTTGCCTAAAATTTGTCAATTATGACAAAGGCAATGCGCACAGTGAGCGATGATTTCCTTTACTGTAGACGCAAGGCACACCACCATCTCCACTCCGTTTTTCCGAATTTTTAAGTCATTCGTAACTATATTTGCCGCAATGATACAACACGCCTCACCTAGCCATGAAGACGCTCGACATCAACGGCTGCGCCGAATTCCTGAAAATCAACACAACCACGGCATCCGAACTGGCCGCTGCTGGTAAGTTACCCGGCGCCAAGATCGGTCGCGCCTGGGTTTTTCTTTTGGACGACCTCGTTGATTACTTGCGCACCGAAGTTCGTCGTCAGCAGTCTCAAAGACTCGAAAAGACGGCAGGGCCAACTCCGCAGCCCAAGATTGACTTCGCCAAAGTTGATGTCCTAGCTACTTTTTCTGCAATTCGGCGCAAGTCCCGTGGTGGTGGCCGACGCACCCCTATTCCTGTTCTGCCGGAGCTTCCGGCATCACCAGAGCTTGTCTGCGAGGTTGCTTCCGCGTAAGTTGGCGTAGCGCAGCAGCATTTTGATACTGCTGTGTCCGGTAATTTTCATGATCTCGCTCTCGGACAGCGATGTGCGCTCAAACAACCTTGATGTCGCCTCATGGCGAAGATCGTGAAAATTGAAGTCGTCCGCGCCAGCAGCACTGAAGATTCTGGCGTATTGCTGCGACAAGGTAGTCGTAACCGCTCGTAGCGTTTTTGGATCAAGGTTTCCGTTCCACCACGGGAACAGGCGACCGCTCTCGAAACTGAAACCCGTCATATTGCGCGAGCCGGATTTGACGCACTCCATGTAGACTTTGATTGCCTTGATCGCCACAGAGGACATCGGAACCTGCCTCTTACTGCCGTTCTTCGTCCTCTCAAGAAAAATCGTCCGCTTGCCGAAATCCACTTGCGCAACCTCCAGCGTGTAGATTTCGCGCATTCTCATGGCGCTCTCCAGAGCCAACTCAAAAACACACTCAGTCGCCGCCTGATACGGCAACGTAAAAGCCCGCTCGCGGTTGGCTGGCTTCTCTCCGTTCATCACCGCCCGGATGCGCAACTCTTCATCGCCCTCCAAACGCCGATCACGGGAGACATCATCTTTGTGTGCCTTTCCTTCTTTCTTCAATGTCTTCTTGTCGTGATCGGTGTAGGACGAATAGCCTTTGGGCAGTAACCGCAATGGATTGACAGCCAGCTCCGGCACACCTCTATTCCTTGCCCAATCAAAACAACGGGCCAAGGCGCCGACATGGTGGCGAATCGTTGATGGCGCCATGTTCCGAACCATTTTCATTTCGCCTATCCAGCTTTCGCACCACTGGTAAGTCACACTCTTTAGCTGGACGATACCAATACGAGCAAGCTGGATGTCAAGAAGTGTCTTGTCGTCCTCCTTGATGGAAACCAGGCGCCTGTATTCCGCGATCACCTCGCCAACGGTAAGAAATTCCCTGTTCTTCTCGACCAACTCTGGCGGAACGATCCCCTGACGAATCAGCGCCTCCAGCCGAGCGACATACTGGTCGCCCTCTTCTTTGGTATCGAATGTCAAAAAGACCGGCTTGGGCAGAACGCCCTTTGCCACGATCCGATACTGAAATTTATCCCCGCGCCGCTGAACACTCGACATGACACGAAACTCTCAACAAGAAAACCAGAAACTCAACTACACGCACGAAAGGCCGTTTTTACAGAGGCGCAATATGCCAAATAACTCAACTATACGCACAAAAGGCCGTTTTTAGAGTAGCAGAATATCATTTCAGAGTAGCAAGAGGCAAAAACAAACCCAAATTCGCGGGGTAAAAAGCAAAAAGGCCACTCTTGGAGTGGCCTAAGTGCTTGATTTTGCTGGAGGCGCGAGCCGGAGTCGAACCGACCTACACGGATTTGCAATCCGGTGCATAACCGCTTTGCTATCGCGCCGTACCTTGATGCGATAAAACCTGAAAGAAGGCTATGCTTCCCTCGAAATTCATGGAGCGGCAGAAGAGTCTCGAACTCTCGACCTCAACCTTGGCAAGGTTGCGCTCTACCAACTGAGCTACTGCCGCGTCAAAGAGGGCGCATTATAGACGCCTGCCGTGCCGTGTCAATACTTTCTAAGCCTCATCAGCCGTGCGTTTGGCGATTTCCGGCCAGGCCATGCGCAGGTAGTAGCCCATCGACCAGAGGGTGAGCAGGGCGGCGATCCAGATCAGCCAGTTGCCGAGCCGCGCCACGTCGATGTCGAACAGCGGCAGGTGGTAGAGGAGCAGCGGAATGGCGACCATCTGCGCCACGGTTTTGATCTTGCCGAGCATGGAAACGGCGACGCTCCGGGCCGCGCCGATTTTGGCCATCCATTCGCGCAGCGCCGAAATGGTAATTTCGCGGCCAATGATGATCATGGCGATGATGGCGTCGGTGCGGCCAAGCTGGACGAGGACGATGAGCGCGGCGGCGACCATGAGCTTGTCGGCGACCGGGTCGAGGAAAGCGCCGAAGGCCGAGGTCTGGTTGAGTTTGCGGGCGAGATAGCCGTCGGCCCAGTCGGTGACGGCGGCGGCGATGAACAGGAGCGTCGCCAGAAGGTCGCGCTCGTGCTGGGTGAGCCAGGCGGCGGGCAAAAAGTAGAGGGCGACCAAGAGGGGAATGGCGACGATGCGCAGCCAGGTCAGCAGAATCGGCAGGTTGAAGGGCATAGGCCGTCAGTGTAAAGCGGAATGGATCTTTTCGGCCATCTCGCGGCTGATGCCGGGCACTTCGGCCAATTGCCCGATGCTGGCGGCAAGCACCCCGGCAATGCCGCCAAAGCGGGCAACGAGCGCCTTGCGCCGCGCCGGGCCAACACCGGGCAGGCTTTCCAGGGTCGACGTCCGCCGCGCCTTGCCGCGCGCCGCGCGGTGGCCGGTGATGGCGAAGCGGTGCGCTTCGTCGCGCACTTCCTGAATCAGGTGCAGGGCCGGGTGGTCGGACGGCAGATTGAGCGGCGGACGACCGTCGGCTTCGGGAAAAATCAGGCTTTCCAGCCCGGCTTTGCGCGCTTCGCCCTTGGCGACGCCGACCATCGGCAGATGGGCGAGGCCGAGATCGGCCAGCGCGCCCCAGGCCGAGGCGACCTGTCCTTTGCCGCCGTCGATGAGAATCAGATCGGGGGCCGCGCCTTCGCCGCTGGAGAGGCCGTCGTAGCGCCGCGTCACGGCCTGGCGCATAGCGGCGTAGTCGTCGCCGGGCGTGATGTCGCGCATGTTGAAGCGGCGGTAATCGCTCTTTTTCATGCGGTTGCCGTCATACACCACGCAGGAGGCGACGGCTTTTTCGCCCATCGTGTGGCTGATGTCGAAACATTCGATGCGGCGGACCGGCTCAGGCAGTTGCAGCACCTCCTGCAAGGCAGAGAGCCGCTCTTCCTGCTGCGCCGTCGCCTGATTGCGGGCGAGAATGGCGAGCCGGGCATTTTGCCGCGCCATATCGAGCCAGGCTTTTTGCGTCAACGTGCGCCCTTCCTGAATCGGCGTCCGACGGCCCGCCAGTTCGGCCAGTGTCGCGGCGCTTTCGCCGCCCTCTTCCTCATCCGGCAACGGCGAAACCAGCAGCCGCGCTGGCGCAGGATGCGCCGCGTAATGCTGGCGGATGAAAGCCGCCATCGCCTCCGCCGCCGTCGACTCGCCCGCGTTGCCAGGAAACAGCGGACGGTCGCCCAGATGCCGCCCGCCGCGCACCATCGCCAGATTGACGCACAACAGCCCGTTTTCCCGGATGGCGACGACGATATCGACATCCTCGCCCTTGCTGCTGGAGACGAACTGCTTTTCCTGCACCTGACGCAGGGACTGAATCTGGTCGCGGTAGAGCGCCGCCGCCTCGAACGCCAGTTGGGCGGAAGCCGCTTCCATCGCTGCGGTCAGCCGCCGGGTCACTTCCTGCTGCTTGCCGGAAAGAAACATCGCCGCCAGTTGCGCGTCCGCCGCGTAATCATCCGGCCCGATCAAACCGACGCACGGCCCGCTGCACCGCTTGATCTGGTAAAGCAGGCAGGGCCGCGAACGGTTGGCGAAAACCGTATCCTCGCAAGTGCGCAGGCGGAACATCTTTTGCAGCAGATGGATACTTTCGCGCACCGCCCCACTCGACGGATACGGCCCGAAATAATCCGCCTTGCGGTCGGGATTGCCGCGAAAAAAGCCAAGCCTTGGGTAAGCGCCGCGCCCGAGCATGATGTAAGGATAGGATTTGTCGTCGCGAAAGAGGATGTTGTAGCGCGGCGACAACGACTTGATGAGATTGTTTTCCAGCAGCAAGGCTTCCGCCTCGGTGCGCGTCGCCGTCGTCTCAACGGCGGCAATCTGGCTGACCATATGCGCCGTGCGCGGACTCGGCAGATTGTCGCGAAAGTAAGACGCCACCCGCTTCTTGAGATTCTTCGCCTTGCCGACGTAGAGCACACAACCATCCGCGCCGATCATCCGGTAAACGCCCGGCAATTCGGTCAAGGTGGCGAGAAAAGCCTTGGCGTCGAAAAGCTTGGCGGCGGAAGCCATCAAGCCGCCTCAAGCACAGCCCTGACATCGGCAAACACCGCCTCAAACCCCTCCCGCGACAGGCGACCCGTGCGCCAGTTGTAACCGCTGCAATGGTAGCTGTCGAGCAACAAACGGCCATCGGGCAACGGATGACGCGCATGATGGCCAAACTTGAACGCCGCCGGTTTCAGCCCGTAAGCCCACAACACCGCCTGATGGGCAACGCCGCCCAGCGCCACGATCACCTTGAGGCGCGACATCGCCGCCAGTTCGGCCTTGAGATGGCCGTTGCATTCCCGGATTTCCGCCGTCGTCGGCTTGTTGGCTGGCGGCAGACAGCGCACGGCATTGCTGATCCGACAATTATCAAGACGCAAATCGGCATTGGCCCAGCCATCCGCCCCCAAGGCATTGGCAGCGCTGGCAAACCCAAAGCGATGCAAGGCCGGATACAACAACTCCCCCGCCACATCCCCGGTAAAAGGCCGCCCCGTCCGATTCGCCCCACGCTCGCCGGGCGCGAGGCCCAGCACCAGCAATTCAGCATTCAGCCCGCCAAAAGCCGGAACGGGCAAAGCGTGCCAATCAGGGTCGCGCTGGCGGATAGCCGCCAGATGCGCGGCTAGACGCGGGCAGGCGGCGCAGTTGAGCGGGTCTTGGAAGGAAGGAGAGGTGGGAGGCATGGGGGCGGATGGTATTCAACGAGGGGGTAAAGATCAAATTTCCAGCCACTCGCCAAACCATTTTCCATGCGGCCAGCTATCGACAACGACTGAAAACGCATGGCGTTATACGCAGTTTTTTGAGATTTGAGTATAACGACATGAGCTACAGGAAGTGCCGCAAGTCTCTGCGCTTGAAATATGTATTTTTATATGCACAATACCACCCATGAACTTCACTTGAGACGAATCGAAGCGCCAGACGAACCTGACAAAGCACGGCTTCGACTTCGCCCATGCCGAGCGTGTTTTTTCCGGCCCGACGATGACGCTGGAAGATGAGCGTAACTACGGCGGCGAGCAGCGATTCAATACGACCGGGTTCCTCGACGCCGCCATCGTCACCATCGCCCATACTGAAACAGAGAAAGAAATCCATATCATTTCTATGCGAAAGGCCGAACCCCATGAGATCGACACCCTCTCCCGCTACCTCTAAAACGCCTCGCCTGCGCGTCGGCTTGCAGGACGTCGACCGTGAACAATTCGCAGCCGCCGTGCAGGAAAAACTTGGCAAACAGCGCGTTTCCATCATGCTCGATACCGCAGTGATCGCCTTCTTCAAAGCCAAAGCTGGCGAGCGCGGTTATCAGACTTTGATTAATCAATCTCTGCACCAGGTCATGGC
>JAITWU010000025.1 GCA_031285115.1 Azonexus sp.
TGCCGCCAGCGGGCGACTAAAAGTCGCCCCTACAACACCCTTTTTCTCCCTCATGGGCTTTTTGCAGCGGATAAAAACGGTTGTTTTGTTGTCCAAAAGCATTCATGCGATTGCCCTGGGTAATCAAGGCCGCGCTCACTTGGCTGATGCGCCATCCCCTACAATGGCGCATGATTAACGCCAACACCACAGTCCTCCACATCAACTGGCGCGAAAGCGGCCGCTCACTTTCCGCCCGCTGGCGATCCGAAGCGGCTTTGCCGCCGCCAGACATTGCCGAAATCGGCAACGATAGCCTCAATGCGGAGGCTGCCTGGGAAATACTGGCCTCAGGCCGCCATCTGCTCTGGCGTGGCGACTGGGTGCGCGTCCGCCACCTCATGCAGGCCCTGAGCCGCCGCGCCGACCAGCATTTTGCCTTTTCCGGACATTTGCTTGAAGCTCAGTCGTTACCGCCCCCTCTCCCCAACCCCTCTCCCGCGAGGGGAGAGGAGCTTTTGCCACAGTCTCCACGGGCGGGAAGAAAAGCCGACAGTGATGGGGAAAGCGAACCGGGCGTGGCGGCAAGCGCCTTCGCCCAACATCGCCAGCGTCAGGGCGCGAAAGCGGCCTTGCTCAACCGCCTGCTGGTTCCCCTCAATGGTCAGTACAAACTGCCGCTGCGCCGCGCTCAGGATGTTCGCCTGGCCTGCCGCGATGCCTGGGGCGAGCCGGAGGGCGAAATGTCCATCGTCGCGCTGCGCGAATTGCTGGCTGTCATCAGCGCCCATGAATGGCGCAAAAAGGGGGTTTTAATACCCGCCGCTGGTGGACGCATTCACCCGCATTACGGCGTTTTTTCGCCGGTGCGCGGCGAATATGTCGAACTGCTTGCTCAAGCGCCGCTACCTGCCGATCACACGCTGGCTTTCGACATTGGCGCAGGAACCGGCGTTCTTGCCGCCGTGCTGGCGCAGCGTGGTGTTGCTCGCGTCGTTGCGGTCGACAACGCCCCACGGGCGCTCGCCTGCGCTCGTGACAATGTTGCCCGGCTCGGCCTCGCCAGCCAGATCGAGGTTATCGCCGCCGATCTTTTCCCCGCAGGAAAAGCGCCGCTCATTGTCTGCAATCCGCCCTGGCTCCCGGCGCAGCCGAGCGCCCCCATCGAGCAGGCCATTTACGATCCTGATTCGCGCATGTTGCGCGGTTTTCTCTCCGGCCTTGCGGCGCATTTGCCCCCCGGCGGCGAAGGTTGGCTGATTCTTTCTGATCTTGCCGAACACTTGGGTCTGCGCCACCGTCAGCAACTGCTCGACTGGATTGCCACCGCCGGTCTTGCCGTCCTTGGCCGCCTCGACACCCGGCCTCAACACGGCAAAGCCAGCGACCGCAACGACCCGCTGCATACCGCCCGCGCCGCCGAAATCACCTCGCTGTGGCGGCTCGGCGTTGCCTCGACTATCGGCAAAAAACCAGTAAATCCTTGACGGAAATGGGGATTTTCAACGATAATAGACGCCTCTCTGACGCGGGGTGGAGCAGTTGGCAGCTCGTCGGGCTCATAACCCGAAGGTCGCAGGTTCAAGTCCTGCCCCCGCAACCAGCGCAAAAGCCAATCACTGTGATTGGCTTTTTTGTTTGGCGTGGCGCGTAAAAAAGGCCAACCGGAAAGCGTTGGCCTTATTCCATATTCAGATCAAACGATTACTTTGTCGACTTCGCTTGCCGTGCTATAGCACTGTCTGCGCCTCGTCTTCGCGTACTCGCCTGATCTGAAAATGGAATACTGGTGGGGCGTCACAGATTCGAACTGTGGACCTACGGATTAAGAGTCCGCTGCTCTACCAACTGAGCTAACGCCCCATTCCTGCGGGGCGCAGACTCTAACACTGGAGAGTCTAGAAGACAACTCCAAAACGCCCGCTTCTCTGGTTTTTTCTCCGTTGCCAGTTCGTTCGCGGCGATGACCGCTAGCGGTTCAGCCCCAATGAAATCAGCGAGCTTGACCGCTGCTTCAAGAGAAATCCTTCCGCCTCGATTCTTTGCTTTGCTGATGTCGGGTTGATTCATCTCAAGCATTCTGGCTAGGGCCGACAGGCTCCCTGCCTTCTCTGCGGCTGTTGCGATGAGGTCGGTCAAGTCCATAAAAATTACCTATGTAATATTGGGGCCATAGATTTTTTTCTATAGATTGTTTTATAAGATTTTAGCACACACCGCCCCGCGAACAGCTATTTCGCGTCGGCTCAACAAAGCAACTGTCATAGGGGATGTCCATGAAAACTCTACTTGTCACCATCAGCAAAGGCGGCGTCGGCAAATCCATGCTCACCTGCCAACTGGCCCGCTACGCCCACGCCTTGGGCCTTCGTGTTCTCGTTGTCGACTTCGACGATCAGATCAACGCCAGCCGCGCCCTTGAGCGCAAATACACCGACAACGATGTCGTCGCCACCCGCCTCGGCCTCACCGCCACTGAACTCCTGTTGCGCTACAACCCGGACGACCTCGGCCCGCTGCCGGACTTCGCCCTGGTTGCCGGCGACGGTGCGCTGGTGCGCGAGTTCGTCGAATTCGCCCGCATCACCGACCCGGAACAGAACCACTCGCACATGTATATGGCGCAAGCGAACTTCTCCAGCTTTCTCGGCGATGTTGCCAATCACTACGACCTCTGCCTGATCGACAGCCCACCGGCGGCAGATATTCGCGTCTCCATCTCGATGATGGAAGGCGACGCGGTCTTAAGCCCGATCCAGTTGAGCCAGGAATCCATCGAGGGCATTGCCGAAACCCTGCAAGGGCAGCGTGGCATTCTGCGCATCAAGGCATCCAGCAACCCCGATCTGCAATTCCTCGGCTTCCTGCCCAACATGGTGGAGTCGAACCCCAAGCAACGTGAGGCCCTGCGTGAAATCGCCGATGCCGTGGGGCAGTTCCTTCTGCGTAACGAAGATGAGGAACTCCAGATTCTCCCCCGTCGCGCCGCCTTCGCTGATGCCCAAGAGAAGGGAACCTCGCTCGCCTCACTCGCCAAAACCAACACCGCCGCCCGTGAAGCCTAGGCGATTACGAAGCCGATCTTCAACCTGATTCTGGAACGCCTCGGCCTGACGCCCAAAATCAAGCAGATCGACGCTTCGCGCAAGATCATGAAGATCGAGTCGCAACCGTTGCGAGTCAATCCCGATGATGTGCTGGCCGATGCGGGTGAGGTGGCGGCGTGAACATCGACATGACCACCTATGCCATTAGTAAACAGATACCCGATATGGCACGGGGCTTCACAATTGCGACCAATTACGGCGACCTAGTGATTGACAGTAGTGATGCTGCGGCATTTCAGAAAATTGCAAACCGGCTCTTTGAGCGCAAGCTCAAAAAACTGCTGAAATCAGAGACGCGGCAATCCAGGTTACCCCAAGAGGTAGCGGCATAATGTCCGCTCAACGTCACCCCTCCACCCCGCAACAGGAAAAGCGCAAACCGCGCTTTGACTTTGCGCTGATGGAGAACCCGTCATCCATGCAGAGCGCCCGCAAGTGGGCTGCTGAAGCGGGCCAGCGGACGATTGTCGATCTGCCACTCGACAACGTGCTGGAAGACCCAGAGAACCCGCGCACCCGGTTTGAGACGGAAACGCTCTACCAACTGGCGACCAGCATCAAGACACGCGGCGTGATGCAACCCATTCTGGTGCGCGAGAAGAACGATCTCGGCCACCACATCATCATCCACGGCGCTCGGCGTTACAGAGGATCGAAGATTGCGGGCAAAACCACGATCCC
>JAITWU010000037.1 GCA_031285115.1 Azonexus sp.
TGGGCAAAACAGCCTCCAAGTCGGAAGGCTGGACCATCAGTGGCGCCATTCCCTTCGGCAAGCATACGATCCTCGCCAGCTACTCGGCTTACAACGATAAGTCGGATTTCAAGGGGGCCAACGGCAAAAATGATCGCGATGGCTCCTTGATCGGTATCGCTTACATCTACAAGATTTACGACAACACTGCGCTTTATGCCAACTACGGCAAACAGTACAACCAACGCAATGCCAGCCAGAGTCTGGGTGACGCCAGTGATCTGGTCGGTAGTCTGAGCCGGACCGGCTATGACCCGAGCGGCTTCATGATGGGTCTGAACACCCGGTTCTAGGCCAGTTGCCCACCCCAGCCAGGCTGTCCGCTGCGGACAGCCTGGGTTTTGTTGATAACCGTTCGCGCTGCGTATTTCCAATCATTTTTTTTATGCACTGCCAAGCAAGACTCGGCGCAACAGACATCCGAAATTGCCCAGGCAGCAAAGACCCAATTGCACCATTCATCAGAAAAAATCGGGCGACAAGGGGTGACAAACGGTTCCACCGGATTGTGAGCTGCGGCGGATGCGTCGGCAGCAGATCGTCGAGACGCGGGAACGCCGCCGCAGCGGCGCGGCCAGCGGCAGGGTGAAGTGAAAAGGAGGAGGCGAATGTCCTTGATGAACACGATGCAGCAAAGTGGCATGGCCCGCAGCGCGCTACCCGCCCCCGGCGAGTTTCATCAGCCTGCCGTGTGGGCCAGTCAGGTGCGCCAGCGTTTCTTTCCGCTCGATTTGACGGTTGCCCGTGACGATCATTTCAGTGCTCAGGCGCGGCTTGCCGGGTATCCGCAATGCCGCATGGCGCAAGTTGCCGCCAGCGCGCACGTTGCCTCGATGAGCCGGGCGGGGTGCAGCGCGTTGCGCCAGCGGTACGTCAAAGTCCTGTGGGAACTCGATGGCGTCGGGTGGCTCGAACAGTCCGGCCATGAAGTGCGGCTGCCGCCCGCGCATTTCACTATCTACGAAGCCAGTCGGCCTTATGCGATCCGCACCGAAAGCCAGTCGGCCTTCGTGGTCTTGCTGTGCGAAGTGGCGCCCAATGATCTTCTCGCCTCTCTGGCCCAGCGCGTCGCTGGCCGTTCGCTGCCGACCACCGGCAGCGCTGCGGTGGCGCTGGCCGCCGTGCAGGAGATGGTGGCGCAGGGCGAAACCATCAGTCACGGCAGCCGTTTTACCGTCCTCGAATTCGTCTCGTCGCTGCTGGCGCAGCAGATCAACGCGCTGGAAGGCGTGAGCGGCGTCAGGCGCAAACGCTCCCAGGATGAATTGCTGCGCGAGGCGGTGCAGTACATCCGCTGCCACATGGGCGACGGCGACCTGTCGCCCGACCGCATCGCCAGCGCCCTCAACATCTGCCGCCGGACGCTGTATCAGGTTTTTTCGCTGATCGGCGAGACGCCGCAGGCAACCGTTCAGCGTCTGCGGCTGGAGCGCTGCCGGGACATCCTCGCGCAGCATGGCGGCGAAAAGGCGAATATCACCGATCTCGCCCTGCAATACGGTTTTTCCGATCCGGCCTATTTCGCCCGGCTGTTCCGCCGGATGTTTGGCGTCGCGCCGTCGCAATACCGCGACGATGGCGGCGGCGCGCTGGATATTTCGCAGCTCATGCCCGCGCCGGGCAGCCGTCGGCAATGAGGCGCGCGGCGTCAGACGGGGGCCGTCGATATGCACCCGTTTCGGCCAACGGTGCATTGAAGTGCAAGCAACCCGGCGGGCGAGATCCTAGAGTTGATCCGCCATCGAGGAATCGCCACCCACGGGTAAACCCTGCACAAACGGAGATTTGCATGTCTGCGCCGCAAACATACCAACACCTGATCGCCGGAACCAGCCGCGAGGCTTCTGACGGCGCTGTTTTTGACAAATTCGAGCCGAGCACGGGGCAGCCGCTGGCTCAGGTTGCCGCTGGCACGGCGCGTGATGTGGACGCTGCCGTGGCGGCGGCGCGCGCCCAGTTCGACGGCGGCGAGTGGCGGCGGATGCCGGGCGCGGCGCGCGGACGCCTGCTCAACCGGCTGGCCGATTTGCTGGAGCGGGATGCCGAGCGTTTCGTCGACATTCTGGCGCGGGAGCAGGGGCGTCCGGTCATGGAAATGCGCCTGCTCGATCTGCCCTTGTCGATCGACACCATGCGCTATTTCGCGGGCTGGGCGGACAAGCTCGAAGGCCGCCAGATTCCGACCGGCGGCTTCATGGGCAAGCCGACCCTCAACTACACCCTGCGCGAGCCGGTCGGCGTCGCTGCCTTGATCGTGCCCTGGAATGCGCCGCTGATGATCGCCTGCTGGAAACTCGCCCCGGCGCTGGCGGCGGGGTGCGCGGTCGTCATCAAACCTTCGGAAGACGCGCCGCTGGCGGTCGATGCTTTGGCCCGGCTGACGCTGGAAGCGGGTTTTCCGCCGGGCGTCGTCAATCTCGTGCATGGCGTCGGCCCGGTTGTCGGCGCGTCGCTGGTCAAGCACCCCGGTGTGGACAAGGTCAGTTTCACCGGCAGCACGGCGGTGGGACGCCTGATTGCCCAGGAAGCCGCAGCGTCGTTCAAGCGGGTGACGCTGGAACTGGGCGGCAAGGCGCCGCAGATTCTGCTCGAAGACGCGCCGCTGGAAGACGCCATTGGCGGCTTGATGATGGGCCTGTTCGTCGATCAGGGCCAGACCTGCGCCGCCGGGAGCCGCATTCTCGTCCATCGGCGGCATTATGACGATGTGGTGAGCGCCCTGGCTGGCGCGGCGCGTTCGCTCAAACTGGGCGATCCCTTCGATCCGGCGACGCAGATGGGCGCTTTGATCAGCGAGCGGCACGCCGGGCGCGTCAAATCGCATATCGACGCGGCGCTCAGGGACGGCGCGCGGATGGTCGCCGGGACTGAACCGTTGCCGGCGCAAGGCTATTTCGTGCGCCCGACCATTTTTGCCGATGTCGCGCCGACGATGGGCATCGCCCGCGACGAGATATTCGGCCCGGTTGGCGCGGTGATTCCTTTCGACAGCGAGGAAGATGCGGTGGCGCTGGCCAACGACACCAACTATGCGCTGTCGGCTTCGCTGTGGACGAAAAATGTCAGCAAGGCGCATCAGATTGCCGCCCATCTGCGCGTTGGCGCGGTCGCCATCAATGGCTGGAGTCCGCTCGATGCCCGTCTGCCCTGGGGCGGCTTCAAGGACAGCGGCGTTGGCCGCGATCTTTCGAGCAAGGCGCTTGATGGCTATCTGGAAGAAAAAGTCGTCACCGTCATCATGTGACCGGCGCAATACCTCAGAACGATGAAGCTGATTTTCTGCCCTGCATCCGCTACCCGCCCGCGACAAAGGCGGCGTTGCCGCTGTTCGGGCGTCGCGCTGGGCGCGGCGTTTGGTGCGGCGTTTTGCGTTGCGGCTGCGGTTTCGGCGGTTGCCCAAGCCGCCCCGCTCGATGTCGGGCGAACCCTGTTCCGCACCAATTGCGCGCTGTGCCATTCGGCGGTCGCAGGCGACCCGCCCGGCGTTGGCCCCAATCTCCACGGTGTGCTTGGCCGCGATGTCGCAACGCTACCCGGTTTTACTTACACCCCGGCGCTGGCGGCGGTTGGCGGTAGTTGGGACGCGCCGCGCCTGTTGGCCTTTTTGACAGCGCCCGCAGAATTTGCGCCGGGGACGGCGATGCCTTTCGCCGGTCTCAAATCCGAACGCGAGCGCCGGGCGCTGGTTTGTTTTCTCGGCGGCGACGCCCAGGCGGAGGTTTGCCGATGAACAGACTTTCACTCACTCAACGCCTTTTCGGCGCGGCTGTCATGACCTTCGCCATCAGCGCCGCTGCCGCGCTGCCGGAAGAAAATATCAGCATCGAGCCGCTTGCCGCGCCCAATCCGCAGCGCCTCTATGTGAACGACCCGGCCATGAACCACATCGTCGATGGTCGGGTACACGTCATCGACACGGGCCGGATGCGTTACCTCGGCCTGATTGGCGCTGGTTACGCCGCGTCCACGACCCTGTCGCGGGACGGCAAGCTCTTTTTCGTCGCCACCACCTACAACAGCCGCTTGCAGCGCGGCGAGCGTACCGATGTCATCGAAGCCTGGCGGACCTCGGATCTGAAGCTCGATCACGAAATCGTGATTCCGCCCAAACGGGCGCAGGCGCTGCATATCAAGGCGCTGGCGCGGACGACGGCGGATGACCGTTTTCTCCTCGTGCAGAACGCGACGCCAGCGACTTCGGTGGCCGTGGTCGATTTGTCGGCGCGTAAAGCCGTCAGCGAAATCGCCCTGCCGGGATGCTGGGGCGTCATTCCCTGGCCGCAGTCGCCCCGCCGCTTTTCGACGGTGTGCGGCGATGGTTCGCTGACCACGGTCGAACTCGACGCCGATGGCAAGGAAGCCCGGCGCGGCGTCGGGCCGCGCTTCTTCGATCCGGACGGCGATCCGGTTTTCATGCACTACGAACTGGCGGGCAATCGCCTCCTGTTCGTTTCTTATTACGGCAATATTTATTCGCTCAAACTCGAAGGCAACCAGCCGCAGGCCGAAGCGCCCTGGTCTTTCGTTGATCAAAAGGCAAAAAAACAGGGCTGGCGTCCGGGCGGCTTCGCCTTGTTCGCGCTGGAGCCGAAGAGCAACCGGCTGATCGTCGGTATGCACCCAAAAGGCAGCGAAGGCAGCCACAAAACACCGGCAGCCGAACTGTGGGTGATTGATCTGGCGGAGCGCCGCGTCGTCACCCGCGCCCCCGGCCACATGGCGCTGTCGATGACGGTCATCCGCGATGAGCGGCCGGAGTTGATCGTTCTCAACGCGGTTGATAACACGCTGTTGGCCTTCGACCTGAACGCCCGGCGCGGCTTGGCGAAGCCGCTGCGGCGCTCGGCCCCGGTTGGCGAAACGCCGGTTTTCATGGAGGCGCACTGAAATGCTGGCCGGGCTGACGCTCGACCCGGTGCTTGCCGACGCTGCGGCAGCGGCGATGGGCTGCATTTTTCTCTCCGCCGCCTGGGTCAAGCTGATGGATGTCAAACGCTTTGCCGCCGTGCTCGACAACTACGCGCTGCTGCCCGACGATTGGCTTGATCCGGTTGCCTGGCTGTTGCCGCTCCTTGAAATGGCTGCCGGTCTGCTGCTGCTTTTTTCCGCCAGCCGCGCAGCCGGGAGCGCCCTGGCGCTGGTGTTGCTGGCTCTGGTCAGCGCCGCAGTGGCGGTGAATGTGGCGCGGGGTCGCACCGGCTTTGAATGCGGTTGCGGCGGCGACGAATTGCCGCTGGCGGGCAGTCTGCTGCTCCGCAACGCGGCGCTCGCCGCGCTCTTGCTGATGGCCGCCCAGCGCCCGGCGGAAAGAGCCGTGGTCTGGGTCGATGTGGTCACGACGGTGATGCTCACCCTGTTCCTGCTCGGGCTGTTCAAGGTGACCAACCTGCTGCTCGGACAGAGGGAAAAACTCGAACGATTGGGTAAAACGCCATGAACGAAGCCTTGATGATTTCAAACGTCCTGCTCTGGTGCGCCGTCGTCGCGCTGATCGTGGTCGTCATTGCGCTGTCGCGCCAGATCGGCATTCTTTACGAGCGCATTGCGCCGATGGGCGCTTTGATGATGGATTCCGGCCCCAAGGTCGGCGAAGCGGCGCCGGTGCTCGAACTTCCCTCGCTCCAGGGCGGGCGGATTGCCGTTGGCGCGGCGGGGGCGCGGGCGACGCTGCTGTTTTTCCTGTCGCCGACCTGCCCGGTATGCAAAAAGCTGCTGCCCATCATTTTGTCGCTGCACGCGGCGGAAAAATCCTTCGAGTTGGTCTTCGCTTCCGATGGCGAGCAGCCAGCGCATGAAAGTTTCCGCAAAAAAGCCGGGTTGTCGGCCTTTCCCTACGTGCTTTCGTCTGAATTGGGAATGCGCTGGCGCATCAGCAAACTGCCTTACGCCGTGCTCATCGACCGTAACGGCATCGTCCGCGCCAAGGGTCTCGTCAATTCGCGGGAACAACTGGAGAGCCTGTTTACCGCCGAGGAACTTGGCCTTGCCTCGGTGCAGGATCTCATCGACAAACGGATTGCCGCTGGCGCTCTCGAACTCGTCAAGGAACAGACATGAACTGGCTCTGGAATCTGCTCGATCGAAGCGTCGAGCAACACAGCCGACAACTGGCGCAGCGTATGTCGCGCCGCAGTCTGCTGGCCAAGGTCGGGCGCGTCCTCGTCGCCGCCGCTTTCACGCTGCCGGTGCTGCCTTTTGACCGGACGGCGCAGGCTCTGGCGCAGGGCAAAAAAACCAAAGAGCCGAGCGATACCGATTGCGACTACTGGCGTTATTGCTCGGTCGATGGTTTTCTCTGCTCCTGCTGCGGCGGCAGCATGACGACCTGCCCGCCGGGTTCGACGCCCTCGAAAGTTTCCTGGATCGGCACCTGCCACAATCCGGTCGATGGTCTCGATTACATCGTCAGCTACAACGACTGCTGCGGCGTGACGCCGTGCGGCAGATGTTTCTGCAACACCAACAGCGGCGACCGGCCAGGTTACCGGCTGGGGCAGCATAACGACATCAACTGGTGCATGGCCAATCACGAATCGGTTTACCACTGCACGGTCTCGATCATCGTCGGCGTTGCCGAAAAAGAGTGATCTCGCCATGAGCCGCACGAAGTCGACCGGAATCGCCCTGGCTGCGGCGCTGGTCGCCGCTGCGGCCAGCGCCGAATCCGGCGACGCCCGCGCCTATCGCAACTATGTACTGCACTGCGCCGGTTGCCATCAGCTCGACGGAAGCGGTGCGCCGGAGGAAGGCGTTCCGGTCATGCGCGGCGTGCTGGGCGCTTTTCAGGAAGTGCCGGGGGGCCGCGAATACCTGGTGCAGGTGCCCGGCGTCATGAATTCCGGGTTGTCCGATCATCAGGTTGCCGAATTGATGAACTGGCTGATTCCGCAAATGGCGGGCCGGGAACCGGCTTACACCGCTGCCGAAATTGCCCGGTTGCGCGCTTCCCGGCCTGTGGATATTGCCCTCGCCCGTTTGCAGCTCATCGAAAAAATGTCGGTTGGCCGCCGTCCCTGAAACCGATCCGGCGGCAGTCAAGCGCCGAACAGAAAACCATGCACGGCATTGCGCTTCCTCATGCACGGCAATGCAAGCAAGCAGCGGTGGCGGCGGATAACTTTTTGCCATCGTGTTGCATGGCGTTCATGCACGACACGAATGACCAAAGAAAGAGTGAGGAGAGACATGTCCCGTTTACCCAATCTGACGATTGCCGCCGCAACGGCTGCTTTCGTGTTGCAGACAGTATCCGTCGCGGCATTGGCCGACGGCTCCCGGCTTGGCGTCGAACTGACCAGCGCTGGCGCTGATCCGGGCGGCAGCAAGGATGGCGTCATCCCGGCCTGGAAAACGCCCGACGCCAATTTGCCGGGCTGGTCAGCCGGTAAAAAGCGCAAGGACTTTTTCAAATACAAGGACGACAAGCCGCTGTTCGCCATCGACGCCGCGAATGTCGATAAATACGCCGACAAGCTCTCGCCCGGTCAGGTTGCGCTCATCAAAGAGACCAAAGGCTACCGCATGGATGTCTACCCGACGCGGCGGACTTGCGGCAATCCCGATTTCGTTGTCGAAAACACCCGCAAGAACGCCGATGGCGCGGCCAAATTGGGCGACGATGGCTGGAGTTTGAAGGAGGCCGTCGTACCCGGCATTCCTTTCCCGATACCGGCCAATGGCGCTCAGGCGATGTGGAACGCCAAGTTCAAGTACGCCGGGGTCGGCATCGACATGGTCAAGGTTTTCGTCGCCCTGTCGCCGCGCAAAGGCACGAGCGAGTGGGTGCGCATCACGTCGACGCAAACCTACTATTACCCGTGGGGCAAAAAAGGCTCGGCCCTGTTGTCGCAGATACCGCCGGTCGAGTATGAAACCTACTTCGCCTATGAAGCGCCGACGGCGCTGGCCGGGCAGGCGCTGGTCTACACCTCTTACACCGACAAGGCGAGCGAAACCTTCTACTACTTTCCGGGCCAGCGGCGCGTCAGACGTATGCCGACCTATTCCTACGACGCGCCCCAGGTTGGTTTCGAGAATCAGTACACGGTCGATGAACCGCGCGTCTTCAATGGCACGATGGATCGTTTTGACTGGAAGCTGGTCGGCAAGAAGGAAATGTATATCGGCTACAACGCCTTCGGCATGTACGACCCGAACGTCGGTTTCGATGCCGTCGCTGGCGGCGAATTCATCGACCCGGCCCAGCGCCGCTATGAATTGCACCGGGTCTGGGTGGTCGAGGCGACGGTCAAGCAGGGCGTCCGGCACGTTGCGCCGAAGCGGACTTTCTACATCGACGAAGATAGCTGGTCGCTGGTCGCGGCGGACGATTACGACGCCCAGGGGAAACTGTGGAAATTGCGTGAATCCTTCGTCATTCCGATTCAGGAAACCGGCAGTTGCGACAACCCGGCCTTTGTCCAGTACAACCTGCTCGAAGGGCGCTATCTGTTCGATCAGGGGCCGCTCGCCTCCGGTCAGGACATGCGCTGGGTGGTCGAAGCGAAGGACCCGAGATTCCGCGACGCTTTTTACACGGCGGACAACCTGCGCGCAATCAGCGAGCGCTAATGACAACCGGCGCACGCCAACCGCCACGGTTGGCGTCAGGCGCGAACGGGAACAATCGACGGAGGCAGATTGATCATGCAAAAACAGATAAATAAACCGATCACGCGCGTCGCGCTGATCGCTTTGGGTGCGATGTCGTTCCAGACGGCGGGAGCATTCACTTTTGAAACGGAAAGCCTGCGCGGCAGTTTCGATTCCTCGATCGGAATCGGCCTTGGCGTCCGTACCCTGTCGCCTTCCTGCGGCCTCGTGACAGATGGCGCGACGGGGCGCGGCGCGCCTTCGGGTTGTCTTGCGCCGACTTCGATGCTGGGCGATCAGGGCGATCTCAACTATGAGCGCGGCGATGCTTTCGCCGCCCAGCTCAAGGGTAACCATGAGCTGCTGCTCAAGGCTCCGGATGTCGGCCTCGCCTTTATGGCGCGGGTAAACTGGGTGCGCGATTTCGCCGCGACGGAAACCACTGGCGTCACCAGCGCGACGACGCCGCCGGACATCCGGCACGGTCAGAGTTCGAGCGCCCGCGATGATTTGCGCTTCAAAGCGCGTCTGCTGGATTTGTGGTTGAGCAAATCCTTTACCGTTGGCGAGCAATCGGTGCGCGTGCGCGTCGGCAATCAGGTCATCAGTTGGGGCGAAAGCCTGTTTCTGCCGGGCGGCATCAACAGCACCAATGCGCTCGACATCATGCGTCTGTCGCAGCCGGGCACGCAACTCAAGGAAGTCTTCCTGCCAGCGCCGATGGTCAGCGTCGCCGCCGGTGTCGGCGACCATGTCAATGTCGAAGCCTACGTCCAAACCAACTGGAACAAGAGCTACTTCCCGCCGAGCGGCAGCTACTGGTCGGTGGTCAACGGCCTCGGCAAAGGTTCCGGCGCTTACGGGCTGCGCGACCTCGATGCCAAAAACAGCGGCCAATGGGGCGTCGCGCTGAGGTATCAGCCGGAAGGCACGCAGATCAATCTGGGCCTCTATGCGATGAACTTTCACGACAAAACGCCCCAGTTCACGTACAACGGCAAGAACGAGGGGATCGTCGGCTGGGTCTATGCGGAAAATCGCAGGCTGTACGGCGTCAGCGCCAATTTCCCACTCGGCGACTGGGCCATTGGTACTGAGCTTTCTTACCGGCCCAGAGATGCCGTGGCGCTCAACTCGATCAGCGGGTGCCTGTCGCAAAACGGTGATTGCTGGGTTGATGAAAAACGCTGGCAGTGGCACCTCACGGGGCTTTTGAGCCTGACGCCGGGCGGCGCTGGCAGCGGCGTGCTGGATATTGTCGGGGCCAGTACCGGAACTTTGCTGGCCGAAGGCGTGGTCATCTATTACCCGGACATGAAGCGCGACTACGGCGGCGACCCGGTTGCCGCTGGTGGCTGGGGCTGGGGGCTGGAATATGACCCGGCGGCGAATATGAAGGCGGTTGGCACGAGGGCTTCGTCGGGCATCAATTTCGATTTCAGCCTGACTTACGACGGTACGATCATTCCCGGCTGGCAGGTCATTCCCGGCATCTACTATTTTCAGGCGCTGTCGGGGCGCACGCCCAATGCCTCCGGCTTGTTCATGAAGGGCGCCAAGTCATTGAATCTCTACGTGAATTTCGTGCAAAACCCGGCAACCTGGCAGTTCGGGGTGAATTACGCCGCCTTCCGGGGCGGCTCGTCGCCTTTCGACCAACCCTATCGTGACCGCGATTATTTCGGCGCTTATGCAACCTACAACTTCTGATGTCGCGGACGCCGGGCGCGGTACGCCGAGCCGCGCCCGGCGGGCGTTGCATTGGCTGGAAGAGTTTTGTTTCGCGCACCGGGCGGCGCTGCTCGCAGTCCTTGCGGTGTTTACCGTGGTCATGGGCTGGTTTGCCCTGCAACTGCGCATGGACGCCGGTTTTGAAAAGCAGATGCCGATCGGGCATGAGTACATCCAGACTTTCAACACCTACCGCGACGACGTTTTGGGCGCCAACCGGCTCAATTTCGTCGTCCATGCGCGCAACGGCGATATCTGGACACCGGCTGGACTGAAGCGGCTGTATGAGGTTACGCAGGCCGTTACTTTTCTGCCGGGGGTCGATCGCCTCGGCGTCCAGTCGTTGTGGACGCCCAATGCTTTCGTCAATGAAATCACTGAAGAGGGCTTTCGCGCCGACCCGCTGATTTCCGGCGCCCTGACGCCGGAACAACTGACGCCGGAAGCCATCGAGACGATCCGCGGCGCGGCCCAGCGCGGCGGCTTCATCGGCACCCTGGTGGCGCGCGACAACAGCAGCGCCATGATCGTCGCCGATTTGTCCGATGTGGATAAGGACGGCAAACGGCTCGATTACGTTGCCTACAACAAAATTCTCGAAGAAAAAATCCGCCGCCCGTTCGAGGATGCCGATTTCGAGGTCCAGATCATCGGCTTCGCCAAACAGATCGGCGACATCGCCGATGGCGCCTCGGCGGTTATCAAATTCTGCCTGATTGCGTTGAGCCTGACCGCCATCGCCGTCTATTGGTACTGCCATTCGCTGCGCTTCACGCTGTTGCCGATTGCCTGTTCGCTGGCTTCGCTGGTCTGGCAGTTTGGCGCGCTGCGTCTGCTCGGCTTTGGACTCGACCCGCTGGCCGTGCTGGTTCCCTTTCTCGTGTTCGCCATCGGCGTCTCGCACGGCGTCCAGCAGATCAACTACATCGTCCGCGCCATCTCGCGCGGCGTCAGTTGTTTCGATGCCTGCCGGTCGAGTTTCACCGGCCTGCTCATTCCCGGCACGCTGGCCCTGGTGACGGCGCTGGTGTCCTTTATTACGCTGCTCCTGATTCCCATCCCGATGGTGCGCGAATTGTCGATTGCCGCCTCGCTGGGCGTCGGCTTCAAGATCATCACCAACCTCGTGATGCTGCCGGTCGCCGCCTCGTACTTCAATATCGGCAAAGATTACGCCGACAAAGCCATGCTCAAGCGGGAGAAGCGCGCCGGCTGGCTGCGCGGTCTGGCCAGGGTGGCTGAACCGCGCCACGCAACCTTTACCCTCGTTCTGGTCACGGTGCTCTTTGCCAGCGCCGTCTGGCAAAGCCGCGACCGGGTGGTCGGCACGCTCCAGCCCGGCGCGCCGGAACTGCGCGAGGAGGCGCGTTTCAACCGTGACGCCGTCGCCATCGCCAGCCACTACGACAATGGCCTCGACTGGCTGACGGTGATTTTTGAAGCAGCGCCGGAAAGCTGCGACAACGTCAATGCCGGTCTTTACCAGAACCGCTTTGCCCAGGCCATGCTGCCGGTTCCGGGCATTCTCTCGATTTCCTCTTTCGCCGGTCAGTTGCGGCTCTACAGCGAAGGCTACAACGAAGGTAATCCGAAAATGAACGTGGTGCCGATCGACGCCGCCAACTACGCGGCGCTGGCCATCGAGATTTCGCGCGTCCGCGGCATGATGCGCAAGGATTGCAGCATGACGGCGGCGCATCTGTACCTGACCGACCACAAGGCGACGACGATCAAGCGCGTGATCGAGGCCGTCAAAACCTTTCGTGAAACCCACCATGAAGACGGCGTGACGATCCGGCTCGCTTCAGGAAACGCTGGCGTCCTCGCCGCCATCGACGAAGAAATAGAACGCAGCGAATTACCGATGATGCTCTATGTCTATGCCGCCATCGTCATTCTCGTGTTGCTGGTCTATCGTGATTTCCGCGCCGTGCTGGCCTGCTGCCTGCCGCTCACCGTGGGCACTTTCATCGGCTACTGGTTCATGAAGGAACTCCAGATCGGCCTCACCGTCGCCACCCTGCCGGTGATGGTTCTCGCCGTCGGCATCGGCGTCGATTACGCCTTCTACATCTATAACCGTCTGCAACTCCACCTCGCCAACGGTCAGCCGATCGTCAAGGCCATCGAGCACGCCATGCTCGAAGTCGGCATGGCGACGATCTTTACCGCCATCACGCTGGCTGTCGGCGTGGCGACATGGTCTTTTTCCGAACTCAAATTCCAGGCCGACATGGGCAAATTGCTGGCCTTCATGTTCATGGTCAACATGGTCATGGCGATGACGGCGCTGCCAGCCTTCGCTGTCTGGCTCGAACGCCTGTTCCCGCGCCGTGGGCCAGTGCGTGCGCCGGGGCTGCTGCAACACTGAGATGAGATGAAAGATTCAATCCGCCCAACCCGTTTTCGCCTCTGGCGCGGCGCTGCGGCATTGCTGCTGGCCGCCTGCCTCAACGCCGCCGCTGCCGAAACGCAAGCGCTGGCGCTGACGCTGCATCCCGCCGAACAGACCGTCCTCGCCGCGAAAACCATGATGTTGGCCGCCGTCACGGCGGGCAAGCGCATCGTTGCCGTTGGTGACCACGGCGTCGTGCTGCTCTCGGACGATGAAGGCCAATCCTGGCGTCAGGCCCGTTCCGTGCCCGCCGACGTGATGCTGACTGCGGTCAGCTTTGTCGATGCGCAACAAGGTTGGGCGGTCGGACACTGGGGGTTGATCCTGCACACGGGCGACGGCGGCGAGACCTGGACAGTGCAGCGGCTGGCGACGGATGAAGACCGGCCCTTGTTCGGCGTGCATTTTCGCGACGCGCGGCGCGGCGTCGCCGTCGGGCTGTGGTCTCTCATCCTGACTACCGATGACGGCGGCGCGACATGGCGGACACAGACATTGCCGCCGCCTGCCGGGGCCAGGCGGGCCGACCTCAACCTGTTCAGCCTGACGGCTGACCGTAACGGCAACTGGTACGCGCCCTCCGAGCGCGGTTTGGTTCTCCATTCAGCCGATGACGGCCTCACCTGGAACTGGCTCACGACCGGCTTCAAAGGCTCGCTGTGGAGCGTCGCCGCCTTGCCGGACGGCGTTCTGCTGGCGGCGGGATTGCGCGGCGCGCTCTATCGCAGCGTCGACGGCGGCGGCAACTGGAGCGCCGTCGCCAGCGGCGCTTCCGCTTCCATCATTTGGCTGGCATGGCGGGATGGCAAACTGATCGGCGTCAGCGTCGATGGCGAATTTCTGTCAAGTCATGACCAAGGCGCGAGTTTTCAACGCGCCCATAGCGATGATCGCCTTGCGCTGACCGGCGCGCTGATTTCTCCGGGCGGACAAACCGTGCTGCTGTCGCGTCAGGGGCCGGTGCGCTATAGCGGTAGCGGTTCCGGCCAATAAAGCAGATGCCACATTCCGGACTTCCGCACAGGCGGAAATCCGGAAAACCCCTTATTTTTGAGTTTCAACCATTTGCAGCGGTTCGTCGGCAGACTGGCCGAGGTCGGCCTTGGGTTTGCGCGGGCGGCCGAGGCGGGCCGGGGGTTCTGGTTGGGCGGCAATGGTGGCGGTTGTCGTTTGCACCAGAACGAGGCCGCTGTCGGCGAGCGTTTGTTCGAGGTTTTCGCTCGTGATGGCAATCGGCGCGGCGGCGACGAGCGGGGCCGGGGGGCTGGTCGGCGTTTCTTCCGCTACGGGTTCCGCTGCTGGCGGGGCAATGTCGGCCATGACTGCGATGACCGGCGTCGCTTCGACGGTTGCCGCCGGAATGGCAGCGACCGGCTCAAACACCGCGACTTCCGGCGTTACTTCGACGCTGACCGGCGCGACGATGACCGGCTCCGGCAGCGGTTCTTCGACCGGCGCGGCTTCGATGACGACGACGATGGGGGCGGCGGCTTCGCTGGCCGGTTCTGCTGCGGCGCTGGTTGCGGGAGCGGCGGCGGCAAGGGTTTCGTCCGTTGCCGCGGCCTGTTCGCCTTCGAGCGTCGTGGCGATGGTTTCACCTTCCGGACGGCGGCCCTCGCCACGGCGGTTGCCACGGCGACCACGGCGGCGGTTGGCGTTTTCACCGCTGTTGTTGGCTTCCTGGCTTTCGCTATCGGCGGGCGGCGTGGTCAGATTGGCGGTTTCAAGGGCGTCTGGCGCCGGGCGCTGTTCGGCCTGCCGTTCTGTTTTGTCCCGGCGTTCGCCGCGCGGCTTGCGTTCTTTGCGCTCGCTGTTGCTGGCGGCGTTTGCAGCTTCTTCGCGCGGCGGGCGTTCGGCGCGGCTGGCGCGTTCCTGTCGGTCGCTGCGTTCTTCGTCGCGGCGGTTGCCGTTGCGGCCATTGCGGCGGCTATCGCCTCGCCCCTCGCCACGGCTGTCGTTGCGGCCATCGCGACCGGAGCGCGATTTGCGGCTGGGTTCGGGCGCTTTCGGCGTTTCAGCCGGTTTGTCGCCGCCGCTGAACCAGGCGGCGATTCTGGCGAACAGGCCGGGTTTGGCGGGCGCTGCCGGGGCGGGTTTTTCTTCGGCGCGTTTTTCGGCGACGAGCGGCGCTGGCTGTTCCGGCGCGATGCCTTTGACGGCGGCTTCCTGACGCGGTTTGGCGGCGTCCGTCTGGGCCGCCAGCTTGACGGCTTCTTCCGCCGGGACGTCGATCATGCGGTAGGAGGGTTCGCGGGCCTCTTCGCTGTTGAGATCGTCATGGCGCAGACGGGTGATGGTGTGGGCCGGGGTTTCGAGGTGGATGTTGGGAATCAACAGGATGTTGACTTTGTGCCGCAGTTCGATGGCGGCGATGTCGGGGCGCTTTTCGTTCAGGAGGAAGGTGGCGACATCGACCGGCATTTGCACGTGGACGGCGCCGGTGTTTTCCTTCATCGCTTCTTCTTCGAGGATGCGCAGGATGTGTAGCGCCGCCGATTCGGTCGAGCGGATGTGGCCGGTGCCGGTGCAGCGCGGGCAGGAGATGTAGCTGGTTTCGGCCAGGGCCGGGCGCAGCCGCTGGCGCGAGAGTTCCATGAGGCCGAAGCGGCTGATCTTGCCCATCTGGACGCGGGCGCGGTCGAAGCGCAGGCCGTCGCGCAGGCGGTTTTCGACTTCGCGCTGGTTTTTGCTGCTTTCCATGTCGATGAAGTCGATGACGATCAGCCCGCCCAAATCGCGCAGGCGCAGTTGGCGGGCCAGTTCGTCGGCGGCTTCGAGATTGGTTTTGAGCGCGGTTTCTTCGATGTCGGAGCCGCGCGTCGCGCGCCCCGAATTGACGTCGACGGCGACCAGCGCCTCGGTGTGGTCGATGACGATGGCCCCGCCGGAGGGCAGATTGACCTGACGGGCAAAGGCGGTTTCGATCTGGTGCTCGATCTGAAAGCGCGAGAAGAGCGGCACGTCGTCGCGGTAGCGTTTGACGCGGCTGACGTTGCCCGGCATGACCGTGCCCATGAAGGCGCGGGCCTGTTCGTACACGTCGTCGGTGTCGATGAGGATTTCGCCGATGTCGGGCTGGAAGTAGTCACGGATGGCGCGGATGACCAGCGAGCCTTCGAGGTAGATGAGAAAAGCGCCGGATTGCTGCTGGGCCGCGCCTTCGATGGCGCTCCACAGTTGCAGGAGGTAGTTCAAATCCCATTGCAACTCTTCGGCCTGGCGGCCAATGGCGGCGGTGCGGGCGATCAGGCTCATGCCACCCGGCACTTCGAGCTGATCCATGACTTCGCGCAGTTCGGTCCGCTCGTCGCCATCGACGCGGCGCGAGACGCCGCCGCCGCGCGGGTTGTTCGGCATCAGGACGAGATAGCGGCCCGCCAGCGAAACGTAGGTGGTCAGCGCCGCGCCCTTGTTGCCGCGCTCGTCCTTGTCGACCTGGACGATCAGTTCCTGGCCTTCCTTGAGCGCCTCTTTGATGCCAGCCTTGCTGACGTCGACGCCCGGCTGGAAATAAGCGCGGGAGACTTCCTTGAAGGGCAAAAAGCCGTGCCGCTCGGCGCCGTAATCGACGAAGCAGGCTTCGAGCGATGGCTCGATGCGGGTGATGACACCCTTGTAGATATTGCTTTTACGTTGTTCCTTGGCGGCGGATTCAATGTCGAGGTCGATCAGTTTTTGACCATCGACAATGGCGACACGGAGTTCTTCCGCCTGTGTCGCATTGAAGAGCATGCGTTTCATTGTTGTTGGCTCCAGCGCCCTTTCTTTGTCGCGCGCAGCCACGAAACGCCCATGCAGGCAGACAGTTTCAGTTCCCGGCAGGTGTCGTCATGGCATCGGTTCAGGGTGAAAGTGCTGTTTGAAATATTGGCCGCTGCGTTTTCAAAAACTGAAAAGGCGCGGCCCAAAAAATCCTGCAACGGGCAATCCGTGCGTGCTTAAAGGTGGGCTAATCCATTAACATCACTACTTTTGGTGAGTGAACTTAACCAGGTGATTTACGTTGGTCTGGCTTGCGCACGTCGCACAAGTGAAGTTTCTGAATCTGCCGCACAGCGGCCGCAAAACTGCGGGGGAGGGCGGTCTGACGGTTCGGAGACTTCTTGCAAACCGAGACGTAAAGCGGGCGAAGTATATTAGAAAATGATGAGTCCCGGTAAAAATTCAGCCAAAAACGCAACCTCGAACGCAAACCCGAACGCCGTCACTTACCTCACCATTGGTGACGAGGCCGACGGTCAGCGCCTCGACAATTTTCTGATTCGTCACTGCAAGGGCGTCCCTAAAAGCCACCTCTACCGCATCCTGCGGAGCGGCGAAGTGCGGGTCAACAGTGGCCGGGTCGAGGCGACTTACCGGCTCTGCGTTGGCGACAAGCTGCGTCTGCCGCCGCTGCGTCTGGCCGCGCGGCAGCAAGACGAGATCGACGAAGCCGCGCAGCAACGGGTCGCTCTGCCGGTTCTCTTTGAAGACGACGCCCTGCTGGTCATCGACAAACCCGACGGCATCGCCGTGCATGGCGGCAGCGGCGTCAGTTTCGGCGTCATCGAAGCCTTGCGCCAGCAAAGACCGACCGCCCGCTTCCTCGAACTCGCCCACCGGCTCGACCGCGAAACCTCCGGCATTTTGCTCATCGGCAAAAAACGTCTGGCGCTCACGGCGCTGCACGATATGTTCCGCGAACACGGCGCTGGGGCCGACAAACGCTATCTGGCGCTGGTCAAGGGCCGCTGGCTGAATCTGACGCAGCATGTCAAAGCGCCGCTGCACAAATACCTGCTCGACAACGGCGAGCGGCGGGTCGCCGTGCGGGCCGACGGCAAGGCGGCGCACACCGTTTTTCGTCTGCTCGCCCGCTGGCCGGAAATGAGCCTCGTCGAAGCGCAACTGAAAACCGGGCGCACCCACCAGATTCGCGTTCACCTCGCGCATCTCGGCTTTCCCATTCTTGGCGATGAAAAATACGGCGACTTTGCGCTCAACCGCCAACTGCCCAGACAGGGCCTCAAACGCATGGCCCTGCACGCCTGGCGCATGGCCTTCCGCCATCCGCTGACGGCGGCGCCGCTCGAATGCGTCGCGCCGCTGCCGGAAAATATCCGTTCGGCCATCGCCGCCGCTGACGCCAGGAGCGAACGCGAATTTTCCGTCGATAACCTCAAGCAAATCCTCAACCCGCCATGAATTACCCCCTCATCGTTTTTGACTGGGACGGCACCCTGCTCGATTCCGCCGCCGCCATTGTCCGCGCCATACAAGCCGCCTGCCGCGATCTCGACCTGCCCGCGCCGGATGACGACCGCGCCCGTCACGTCATCGGCCTTGGCCTTGCCGACGCCATGCGGCAGGTTGCGCCCGACCTCGAGCCGGAGCGGCTTCCGGCGCTGGCTGACCGCTATCGCTACCACTATTTATCCGGCGACCATCAACTGACCTTGTTCCCCGGCGTGCCTGAAATGCTCGCGCGGTTGTCGGCAGCGGGCCACCAGTTGGCCGTCGCCACCGGCAAAAGCCGTCTCGGCCTGGAAAGGGCGCTCGACCATTCCGGCCTGCGTTCTTATTTTCTTGCTTCGCGCTGCGCTGACGAATGCCATTCCAAGCCGCATCCGCAAATGCTGCTGGAGTTGCTCG
>JAITWU010000062.1 GCA_031285115.1 Azonexus sp.
CCCCCCCCCCCCCCCCCCCCCCCCCCCCCCCCCCCCCCCCCCCCCCCCCCAGGAAGAAGCGAGCCGACAGTCATTGGCCGATTGTATAGCGGCCCCTCAAAATCCTCATGCTTTGTCGACTTCGTCCAAGGCAATCGCATGAATGACAATCGCCTGAATCGACATAGCCGACAGCGTCCGAAACTCCCCCCTCCCTTGATGGGAGAGGAGCTGGGGGAGAGGGTGAAGCGATGAAAAGAGCGCTTCCGGTCATTCTCCCCCTCTCCCCAACCCCTCTCCCGCGAGGGGAGAGGGGCTTTGGGCGGTAGCCGGAAACGATTGTTGTCATTGCGCAAATGCCAAAAGCATTCATGCGATTGCCCTGAGCGCCTCAATTGAGGCGCGAAACCTGCCGTGGGAAAGGTTGCGCCGCCTTGATGGATTCCGGCAAGGCGAGCATGGCGGCGGCGGCGGTTTCGCGGTCGGGAAATTCGCCGTAGATGACGCCGACGCGGTCGCGGCCGGAGAGGCTGGAGCGGTAGGCGCGGATTGCGTCCGGGTCGAGCGCTTCGGCGGCGCGGGCGATAAAACCTTCGATCTGGCCGGTGTTGGTGGCGTCGGTGGCGAGCAACTGGATGAAATAGTGCCGGCGCGGGGCGCTTTCGATCCATTCCCGGTATTGCTCCATATGCTTTCTGGTCAATGGCCCGAAGCGCAGGTTGGCCGGGGGCGGCGGCGCTTCGGCAAGACCCGGCAGGCGGGCGGGCGCTGGCTTGGCGGCGGGGTTGCCCGGCGAGTTGTCGTCTGCGCCGCGCAGGCCAATGGTGAAAGCCAGAATCAGCAAAGTTGCCGCCAACACGCTGCCGCCCAGTATCCACGGCAGGGCGCGGTCGGCCTCCGGTTCGGCGCGGCGCAGGGGAACGAAATGAGCATCCTCGATGGCGCTGGCGACATCGTCGGCTTCGACCTGCCGACTGCCGCGCGAGTAGGCGGCGAGCAGAGCCTTGTCGGCGAGGATGTTGATCCGCCGCGACAAGCCTTCGGAAACTTCGGCGATCCGCCGCACGGCGTCCTGGGCAAAGAGGCTCTCGCCGTGATGACCGGCGGTGGCGAGGCGAAAGTCGAGGTAGCCTGCGACATCGTCGGGCTTGAGCGGCGAGAGGTTGAAGTGCTGGGTGATGCGCTCGCGCAACTGGCGCATATTGTTGGCGGCCAGCCGCTCGTCGAGTTCCGGCTGGCCGAAAAGGACGATTTGCAGGAGCTTGGTCGATTTCGACTCAAGGTTGGAGAGGAGCCGGATTTCTTCCAGCGAATCGGCTGGCATGGCGTGGGCTTCGTCGATCAGGACGACGACTTTGCGTCCGGCGGCGTAGCGTTCGATCAGGGTTTCCTGCACCGCCCGCATCAGCGCGTGCGGCGCTTTGCCTTCCGCCGGGATGCCGAGTTCGTCAGCGATCGCCCCGAGCATGTCGTGGCGCGACAGCGAGGGCGTGGCGATGTAGAGCGCGTCGATGTTTTCCGGCAGGCGTTCGAGCAGCATCCGGCAGAGCATCGTTTTGCCGCTGCCGACTTCGCCGGTGACCTTGACGATGCCTTCGTCCTGGGTGACGGCGTAGATCAGCGCATCGAGCGTCGGCCCGCGGTCGGCCCCGGCGAAGAAATAATCAGTATGCGGCGTGATGCGAAAGGGCGGCTCGCGCAGTCCGAAGTGTTCCAGATACAGGCTCATCGGCGGTTCCAGCTTTCCATGCGGTTGTACAGGGTGGTGCGGTTGATGCCGAGACGGCGGGCGGCGCGGCTCATATTACCGCCGGAGAGTTCAATGGCGGCCTCAATATAGCCGCGTTCCCATGATTCCAGCGTCGCATCGAGCGCCAGATCGCCGGTTTGTTCGAGATGGCGGCGGGCCGCCTGCCGCACTTGTTCGGGATCGGCGGCGGCGAGACTGCCGGGCGTCGCTGGCGGTTCGGCGTCGCTTGTCTCGAATTCGGCGCGCAGCCGGTCGACGCCGACCGCCTGACCAGCATGGCTGGCGATGAGGCGGATGACGATATTGCGCAATTCGCGGACATTGCCGGGAAAAGGATAAGCGAGCCACAGCGCCGCCGCTTCCGGCGTCAGCGAGAAAGGCGCGAGATGCGCCTTGGCGGCGTAGAGGCGGATGAAATGGTCGAGCAGCAGCAGGCGGTCGGCGCCCATGTCGCGCAGGCTCGGCACGGCGATGGAAAAGACCGAGAGGCGATGGTAAAGGTCGGCGCGAAAACGTCCGGCGCGGATTTCTTTCCTCAAATCGCGGTTGGTGGCGGCGATGATGCGGGCGTTGGAATGGCGCGTCTGGGTTTCGCCGACGCGCTGGTACTCGCCGTTTTCCAGCACGCGCAAGAGTTTGGGCTGCAATTCGAGCGGTAATTCGCCGATTTCGTCGAGAAACAGCGTGCCGCCGTCGGCCTCCTCGAAATAGCCGGAACGCGCGCCGGAAGCGCCGGTGAACGCGCCACGGGCATGGCCGAACAAGGTCGGCTCAAGGAGCGAAGGCGAAATCGCGGCGCAGTTGAGGGCGAGAAAAGGCTGGTCGCGGCGGTTGGTCAGGCGATGCAGGTAGTGGCTGGCGACGATGTCCTTGCCGCTGCCCGATTCGCCCTCGATCAGCACCGGAAAGGCGAGGTTGGCGTACTGGCTCAGTTGCAGGCGCAGGCGCTGCATCGGCAGGCTGTCGCCGATCAGGCCGCTGGCCGTTTCGGCAGCGCCTTGGGCAAAACTCAAAACCTGCTGCAATAACGCCAGCAGACGGCCCGGATCGCACGGTTTGCCAATGAAGTCGATCGCGCCCAAAGCGCGGGCGTGGCGGGCGTTGTCATCGTCATTCTGGCCGGTCAGAACGAGAATTTTCATTTCCGGCGCCAGCGCCAGCAAATCGCCGATCAGGGCAAATCCTTCGTCCGGGCGATGCGGCAGGGGCGGCAGACCGAGGTCGACCAGCGCTAGTTGCGGCGTCCGGCGCAACTGGCTCAAAAGGTTGAGGGCCTGCGGGCGGGCATGGCTGCTGACCACGTCAAAAGCCGAGGCGAGCGTGAAACTGAGCGATTCGGCAATCAGCGGGTCGTCGTCGACAATCAGCAGCAGGGGCTTGGCGGCAGGCAAGGCGGCGAGCATTCCAGATAAAGTCGCGCGATTATAGCCCCGCGCCAGCGGGGGCCGGGCATCTGCTAGAATCGCCCGCCCGGTCGCCATCATCGAAGGCGCCAAACCATTGTCCCGATATGATTGACGTTCAGCTTGCCGATGACTGGCGCATCAATCCGCCGCCGGAGCCATTCGCCAATTTCAGTCCGCAGGGCTGGGTGTTGTCGCTGCCGGAAGAAGATGCCGCCCGCCGTTTGCTCGGCGAACTCGCCAAAACGCCCAATGCCCGCCTGCTGTCGCGGCTCGGCATGATTCTCGCGGTATTGGCCTTGTTGCTGCCACTCAGTCTGTTTGCCGTGCTCGGCAACGGTATTTACGACCTGCTGGTCGGGGAGCCATCGTTGCGGCTCATGCTCGTCAGCGGCGGCGCTTTGCTCGCCTATATCGTCCTCGCCATCATCGCCGCTGGTTCACAGCGGCTGTCGCTGCTTTCCCAGGAGCTTGGCGCGATGGTCGACAACTTCCGCGACATGACCAGCCGCTTTCACCTGCGCCCGGCCCGGATCAAGCGTCTGACCCGCGCCTGGTGCCGCCACCACGGGCTTTGGCAGACGCGCCGGGTCGCCATCTGGAATCCGGGGCCGCCACGGGAAAATACGGTTCAGGTTTTCTGGGACATCCTCCTGCCGCTGTTTGAAGAAATGCTCCCCGACGGCAGCGAACTGACGCTGCATGTCCGCGCCGATGAAATGCCGACTGTCCGCGCCGCGCTCCGCCAACACGCCCGTCTGCGCTTGCGGGAGTCGGTCAGCCGCTCGACCGTCGGCGCGGCGCTGACGCCGGGCAGCGCGCTGGCCGCCGCCGAGCGGGCCTTGCTTTGCATCATGCGCATCGCCGCTTTTCCGCGCGACCGGATTGTCGCTTCTCCGCTTGCCGAGGCGGTTGGCCCTTGCTGTTTTTCCGAAAATGCCTTTGCCCGCCTGACGCGCAGTTTTGCAAGCGACGCCGAACAGGAGGCAGCCCCCCGCTTTCTCGCCCGCTGCCGCAGCGATTACGGTTATCTCGACATGGACGCCGGGCAGATCGAGATCCTGCGTCTGCCCGAGCCACTCGCGACAGAAACATGGGCCGACGCCAGCGATCTCGCCGCCCGCATGCGCCAGTCTTTGCTCAGCGACCCGCGCCGCTTCCTGCACGAGGGCGATCCGGCAGCCTTGCTGTGCACCCTCAACGCGCTCGCCGTGCTGCACGATGCCAGCGAGGATGCCCCTTTGCGCCAGAACCTCAAGCGGCAATTGAAGGCGCTGATCGGCGAGACGCTTCTCTGTCTCGAAGAGCGTGAGAATTACCCGCTGTTTACCCACATCGCCCGTCAGGAATTCACGGCGGGGCCGAATGGAGTCCAACCCGGAGGCCAACCCGGTGGTCAACTGGCCCGCCTCCTGCCGCGGGTGATCGGCGAAGATGACGCGGCCAGCGCCCTCGGTCGGGAAGTTCTCGATTTGACCCGCTTCAACGCTTTCGACGCCGCAACCCTGCTTTGTCTCGCGCGGTTGCTTGAAATCTGCGGTTTTTATCCAGCGGCCAGCGCGGTCTGGTTGAAGCTCAAAAACATCGACCCGCTGCGCGCCGGGATTCATCTCGCCCGGCTCTGCGAACGTCAGGGGCGGGCTGCCGAGGGACTGGCGGGAATTGGCCGCCTGCTCGCCGACAACCGCCTCGACCAGCGTCCGGAAATCCGCGTCGCCGCGCTGCTCGAAGGCGCTTGGCTGTGTTATTCAGCTACCCCGGAGGCGCTCGATCAGGGTTGGCTCTGGCTGGACGCCGCCGATGACGAACTCGAACGTCAGCCCGGCGAAGCGCAAAGCCACTGGCGGCTGCACAACTACCGCGCCCTCTACTTCGACGCTGCCGGTCGCTACGCCGAAGCCATCGCCGAACACCGGCTGGCGCTGAGCATTCCCGGCGTCCGGCTCAAATGGTACAGCGGCTCCCTGAGCAATCTCGCCTATGTCAGCCGCAAAGCCGCGCTGGCTGCGCCGGGCGAAGTCGGCCAGCGGCTCGGCGCGGCCCTCGAATACGCCGAACTCGCCGTCAAACTCAAGCGCCGCATCGCCGACAAGGACGAGTTGCCGGTAGCCCTGCACAACCTCGCGCTCACCCACCTCTGCCGCGCCCTTACCGATAAAGCGGCTACTGCCACCGCCGCCGCCAGCGCCCGCGCTGCCTGCGCCGAAGGGCTGGCGATTCTCGATGAAATTGAATCAGACAAAAAACGCTTTGCCCTCTGCCTCGAAATGGCGCTCGCCGTCGGCCTCTCGGGCGAAGACTGGGCAACGCCCCTGGCCACCGCCTGCGCCGCCTGGCCGAGCGAGCGGGAACAGGTGGTACTGGCGCGGATGACGCCCGACGAAACCGGCCTCGCCGCGCTTGGCAAAGCCATTCTGGCCTTGGAAATTCTCGATTGAGGCGAGCATGAAACTGTTTGTCTACGGTTCCCTCCTCAACCCCGACAGCGCCGGGCGGGCGCTCAAACGGCGGCCCGGGCCGGAGCAATTGACGCCGGTGACGCTGCCCGGCTACCGGCTCATCTGGAATTCGATCAGCCGTATTCATAGCGCCACTGCGGGCGAGATCGACGCCAGTTTTCTCAATCTCGCCGCTGCTCCCGGCGTCAGCGCGCCGGGCTGCCTGCTTGATATTGACGCTGACGAACTGGCGCGGCTTTGCCAGCGCGAAAAAGGCTATGTCGCGCGCGAGATTGATTGCCTTACCGCCACGGGCGAGGTTGTCGCCGCCCTTGCTTTTATCGACGAGCGCCCGCCACCGTCCCGTCTGCCGCCGGTTCTCGCTGCTTATCTGGCGAAAATCGAGGCTGGCCTCGCCTTGTTGCCGCCGGATTTCGCCGTTGCCTGGCGGGCTGCCTTGCCGCCGCCGCAGGCGCTGATCGACGGCGATTATTATTTCGTCGACGGCGCGCAACGCGATAACACCTGAGCCGCCATGCCGCCGGGAAGCAGCGCCGGGGTTTCTGCTAAAATCGCCGCTCTATTTTTGGGAAAATAGTCTCTTGTCTGACGATATTCTGGTCGATGTCGAAGACCTGCACTTCAATTACGACGGGCGGCCGGTGTTGCAGGGGATCAATATCAAGATTCCGCGCGGCAAGGTGGTGGCCATCATGGGCGGTTCGGGCTGCGGCAAGACGACGCTGCTGCGCTGCATCGGCGGGCAGTTGAAGCCGAGCGGCGGGCGGGTGCGGGTCGGGCAGCATTTTCTGTCGGAGATGTCGCAGAAAGAGCTGTACGGCATCCGCCGCCATCTTGGCATGTTGTTCCAGTTTGGCGCGTTGTTTACCGATATGTCGGTGTTCGACAATGTGGCTTTCCCGATCCGCGAACATACCGACCTGCCGGAAGCGATGATCCGCGATCTGGTCTTGATGAAGCTCGCCGCCGTCGGTCTGCGCGGGGCGCATGGGTTGATGCCGGGCGAGCTTTCCGGCGGCATGGCGCGGCGGGTGGCGCTGGCCCGCGCTGTGGCGCTCGATCCGCTGCTGGTGATGTATGACGAGCCGTTTACCGGACTCGACCCGATTTCGCTCGGCGTCATCGGCCAGTTGATCCGCAAATTGAACGATGCGCTGGGCGCGACCTCGATCATGGTCACCCACGATATTCAGGAGTCGCTCCTGATCGTCGATTACATCTATTTCATTTCGGCGGGCCGCATCGTCGCTGAAGGCACGCCGGATGAACTGCGTGGATCGAGCGATCCTTTCGTCCATCAATTCCTCAATGCCGAAGCCAACGGGCCGGTGCCTTTCAATTATCCCGCGCCGCCCTTGCGCGATGATTTTTTGAGGGCCGTATGAAAAGCCCCGTGACTTTGTTGCGCGAACTGGGGGCTGGCGTCACCGAGCGCGTCTGGCGGCTGGGTTTCGCCATGCGTTTTCTCGTCGCCGTGCTGCGCTTTTCCGGCGTTATTTTCAGCCGCCCGCAATTGACGGCGCGGGAAATTTATTTCAGCGGCGCTTTGTCCTTGCTGATTATTTCCATTTCCGGCCTGTTCGTCGGTCTGGTGCTGGGTTTGCAGGGTTTTGAGACCTTGCAGCGTTTTGGTTCGACCGAGGTCTTGGGCAGTCTCGTCGCCCTCTCTCTGGTGCGCGAACTGGGGCCGGTGGTCGCTGCCTTGTTGTTCGCGGCGCGGGCCGGTTCGGCGATTACGGCGGAAATCGGCCTGATGAAAACGACTGAGCAGTTGAAGGCGATGGACATGATGGGCGTCAATCCGCTGGCCCGCGTCGTCGCCCCGCGCTTTTGGGGCGGCGTCATTGCGATGCCGCTGCTGGCGGCGCTGTTTTCGGCGATGGGCGTGTTGGGCGGCTGGCTCATCGGCGTCGTTTTCATCGGCGTCGATGATGGCGCGTTCTGGTCGCAGATGCAGGGCAGCGTCGATTTTCGCTACGATATTGTCAATGGCGTCATCAAAAGTTTTGTCTTTGGCTTTGCGGTGTCGCTGATTGCCGTGTTTGAAGGCTACGATTCCGTATCCACCGCCGAGGGCGTATCGCGGGCGATTACGCGCACCGTGGTGACTTCGGCGCTGACGATTCTGGCGCTCGATTTTATTCTGACTGCATTCATGTTTCGGGGGGCTTAAATGAGCCGCAGCACCATTGACCTGTGGGTCGGCATTTTTACCGCCATCGGTATCGCTTCACTCCTCTTTCTGGCGCTCAAGGTGGGCAATCTGTCGTCCGCCAATCTCTCCAACACCTATACGCTGGAAGCGCGTTTCGACAATATCGGCGGCCTCAAGGCGCGCGGCCCGGTCAAAAGCGCCGGTGTTCTGGTCGGGCGGATTACCAACATTACCTTCGACCCGGATAAATACGACGCCGTGGTGACGATGGCCATTGATGGCCGCTACCACTTTTCGCGCGACACCATCGCCGCCATTTATACGGCGGGTTTGCTCGGCGAGCAGTACGTCGGCCTCACGGTCGGCGGCGACGAGGCAATGTACAAGGCGGGCGAGACGATCCGGAAAACGCAGTCGGCAGTCGTGCTGGAGCAACTGATCAGCCAGTTTCTCTTTAGCAAGGCGGCGGAAGGGGAGGGGACGAAATGAGCCGGAACAACTTTTGGCGTGGCTCCCTGCTGGCTGCTCTGCTGGCGGTGGCGGGCGTTGCTATGGCTGAAGAAACGGGCAACCCGCGTGACCCGTATGAAGGTTTCAACCGCGCCATGTTCGCCGTCAATGAAGTGGTCGATACCTACGCCGCCAAGCCGGTCGCCCAAGCCTATGACAATGCCACGCCCTTGCCGGTCAAGGCGGCGGTCGGCAATTTTTTCGGCAATGTCGGCGACCTGTGGGTTGGCGTGAACAACGCCTTGCAGGGTAAGCCAAGTGATGCTGGCAGCGACTTCGCCCGACTATTGATCAACTCGACCGTCGGCATCTTCGGCCTCTTTGATGTCGCCAGCGAACTGGGCCTTGAGCATCACGACGAAGATTTCGGCCAGACGCTTGCCGTCTGGGGCGTCAGCGACGGCGGCTATATTTTCCTGCCGGTGCTCGGCCCGCGCACCGTGCGCGACACGGCGGCTTTTGGCGTTGATTACCTGGCCGATCCGGTGCGCAGCGTCGAACCCGTCCGCGTCAGCAATGGCGCGACGCTGACGCGCTTCGTCGATATTCGCGCCGGGCTGCTGCCGACCGACACCATCGTCAATGAAGCGGCGCTCGACAAATACGCCTATATCCGCGACGCCTACCTGCAACGGCGGCGCAACCTCATATTCGATGGCCGCCCGCCACGGCTCGATGACGACTATTGATTTGTCTTTACGGAAACGCCATGAACCTCATGAAAAAACTACTCGCCTTCTTTGCCATCCTTGGCCTGACCCTGCCGGTTCTCGCCCAGCAGGCCCCGAATGAACTGGTGCAGAAAGTCACCGACGAAGTGCTCGAAATCGTTCGCGGCGACCGCGACATCCAGAGCGGCAACACCGCCAAAATCCTCGCCCTGGTCGACCAGAAAGTGCTGCCCAATTTCAACTTCACCCGCATGACCGCGCTCGCCGTTGGCCGCGACTGGCGCACGGCCAGCCCGCAGCAGCAGCAGCAATTGACCGAACAGTTCAAAAC
>JAITWU010000066.1 GCA_031285115.1 Azonexus sp.
TCGACGAGTCGATTGAGGCTCAGGCCGGGGCGCGCATCGTCGGCGATATTGAATATTCGCTCATTGAAATCCCGCAAGGCGCCATTATTGAAGGACTGATGTCGCGCCGCGACGGCGAGCAAAAAACAAAGCCGCTATTGGCGCAGGCGGCATAACCAGGGGCGGATGCCCCTCAAACCGGATTTTCAATATCGACAAACTGGCAATCGAGGTCGCACTGCTGGCTGATGTGCGCCGCCAGCGCCCGCACCCCGCCGCGTTCGGTAGCGTGGTGACCGGCGGCGACGTAGGCAACGCCGCTCTCGCGGGCGAGGTGCACTGTTTGTTCAGAAATTTCGCCCGATAAATAAAGGTCGACGCCAAGGGCGATGGCTTCGGCAAAATAGCCCTGAGCGCCGCCGGAACACCAGGCGAGGCGGCGCACCGGGCGTTTTATATCGCCGATGATGAGCGGCTCTCGGCCAAGCTGGCGGGCAATGTGCAAGCCAAGATCACCCAGGCTTTGTTCTCCGCCAACCCGGCCCAGCCAGCCGATGTCCTGTTCGCCGAAGCGCCCTTCCGGCTGCCAGCCGAGGGCGGCGGCGAGTTGGGCGTTGTTGCCGAGTTCCGGATGGGCATCGAGCGGCAGGTGGTAGGCGATGAGGTTGATGTCGCGGCCCAGCAGGGTGGCGAGCCGTTGTTTGCGGATGCCGGTGACGCGGCCATCCTCGCCTTTCCAGAAATAGCCGTGATGAACGATGACGGCATCGGCCTTGCAGGCGACCGCCGCATCGAGCAGCGCCTGGCTCGCGGTGACGCCGGTGATGACGCGGCGGATTTCGGCGCGTCCTTCCACTTGCAAACCGTTTGGGCAATAATCGCGGAACTTCGCGGGCTGGAGCAGCGTTTCCAGATAGTCGAGCAAGGCGTCACGGTTCATTCAAAAGGTCTTTCATGCACAGGTTGTGGTTGATTTTTGCACAAACAGTAACAGTTGCGCTGGCGCTGCTATTCGTCGTCGGGACTTTGAAACCCGAATGGCTGCCGCCGTTCGGCCAGCCGCCCGCCGTCGTCGCCTTCAAGGAAGCGCCGCCCGCACCCGGCAACGAAGCGCCGATGCCCGGCTCCTACCGCGAGGCGGCGCGCGCCGCGCTACCTTCCGTGGTGCATATCTACACCACGCAGACGGTCCGCCAGCAGCGCAATCCGCTCTTTGACGATCCGATTTTCCGCCACTTCTTCGGCGAGCGTCCGGAGGGCGAAGCGCCGAAAAACGCCGGTCTTGGCTCCGGCGTCATTGTCAGCCCCAACGGTTACATCCTGACCAATTACCACGTCATCGAAGGCGCCGACGACATCCAGATTTCGCTCAACGACGGCAGCACGCACAAAGCCCGCGTCATCGGCAGCGATCCCGAATCCGATCTGGCCGTGCTGCAAATCAAGGCCGACAAACTGCCCGCCATCACCTTCGACCAAGGCGACCGCGTGAGCGTCGGCGATGTCGTGCTGGCTATCGGCAATCCCTTCGGCGTCGGCCAGACGGTGACGATGGGCATTGTCTCGGCGCTTGGCCGCTCGCACCTTGGCATCAACACCTTCGAGAATTTCATCCAGACCGATGCGGCGATCAACCCCGGCAACTCCGGCGGCGCGCTGGTCGACATCAAGGGCAATCTGGTCGGCGTCAATACGGCCATTTATTCGCGCACCGGCGGCAACCAGGGCATCGGCTTCGCCATTCCCGCTGGCAGCGCCCGCAACATCATGGAGCAGATCATCGAACACGGCTCGGTGACGCGCGGCTGGATCGGCGTCGAAACCCAGGAAATTTCACCCGAACTCGCCGAATCCTTCGGCCTGCCCGACACCGACGGCGCGCTGATCGCTGGCGTCATGCGCGGCGGCCCGGCGGAAGCCGCCGGCATCCGCCCCGGCGACGTGCTGCTGGCAGTCGGCGGCAAGCCGGTGCGCGACCCGCAGGCGATGCTCGACCTGATCGCGGCGCTGCGCCCGGACGAGCGCGTCAAATTTGGCCTGCGCCGCGACCAGAACCGCGTCGAAGTCGAAGTCAAAATCGGCAAGCGCCCCGCCATGCGCCGGGCAAGAGAATAAGCGAAGAGAATAAGAGAAGAGACCCAGCCATGTGCCAGTTGCTCGGCATGAACTGCAACGTGCCGACCGACATCTGCTTCTCCTTCACCGGCTTTCAGGCGCGCGGCGGGGCGACCGACGTGCATTCCGACGGCTGGGGCATCGCTTTTTTTGAAGGCCGTGGCTGCCGCCTTTTTCTCGACCCGCAACCCTCCTCTGTCTCGCCCGTCGCCGAACTGGTGCGCCGCTACCCGATCCGCTCAAAAAACGTCATCGCCCATATCAGAAAAGCGACACAAGGCGCGGTCGGCCTCGAAAACACCCACCCCTTCATGCGCGAACAATGGGGCCGCTACTGGATTTTTGCCCACAACGGCAACCTCTCTGATTTCGCGCCCGTTCTCGACGGCGCTTCTCTGCCGGTCGGCCAGACCGATAGCGAAAAAGCCTTTTGCTGGCTGCTGCAAAGCCTGCGCCAGCGTTTCGGCCACACCGCGCCGGACACCGCCGGGCTGTTTGCCGCCATCCACGAATTGACGCTGCAAATTGCCCGCCACGGCGAATTCAATTTTCTGCTATCCAACGGCGACTGGCTCTTCGCCCACGCTTCAACCCGCCTCAGCTACATCGTCCGCCAAGCCCCCTTCCATCAGGCCCACCTGAGCGATCAGGACGTCACCGTCGACTTCAGCGCCCTGACCACCCCCAACGACCGCGTCGCCGTCATCGCCACCTTGCCGCTGACCGACAACGAAACCTGGACAACAATGCCCGCCGGAACGCTCTGGTGGTTTGCCGAAGGGGAGCCGGTAGAGACGCTGACGACGATTGCCGGGCCGGTGCGCGTCAAGCCGTTGGGGTGAAATTGCGCGAAGCCCGGCACTGCATGGGCGTTTTCGTGTTGAACACCGGCTTCATCCAGCCCAACCTGCGCCCCTTCGCCTGCTGCGCCCATCTATCCGCGCAAAGTCGCTTTTCTCCGCAAGCTGACTGGTAAAAGCCCCCGCATCAAACCCCAGGGCATCCACAATCTCCAGCGCATCAAAGAAATACAACCTTCTTTGGCCGCTTTCATAGCGTGAGACATCGCTCTGGCTCCGGCCCAGCTTCTGCGCCAACTCCGGCTAACGTCAGGCCGCTCTTGAGCCTTTCCTCAACCAGCATCCAGCACAAAAGCGGGTAGCTCTCCTCGTATGGGCTTCGGCTCGTCATGGCTGACGTGTTTATGCGCCGTAGCTCATGACCCGATGCTAAGAAATACAACCTATAGATTCAGTTTTGGTCTATGATAAATCAATCCGTTGATCGACCTTTGGCCGCTCAACAGCAGGCTTCTGCAAGGCCAAATCGAGAACCGTCATCAGGTCGGAGGGGCGGACAGGGAGGGCTTGGCAAAGGGCGAGGATGTTGAGCAGGGAAATATTTTTCTCCCCACGCTCAACAGCGCCCAGGTAGCCCGGATGAAGATCAACAGCCTCAGCCAGTTGCTCCTG